>JAQVVW010000206.1 GCA_028698765.1 Methanoculleus sp.
CGGAGGACGTCCCCGCGTTCTCTGCTCTCCGTCCGGGATCGTGCGACCTCCCGATGGAGCCCCTCCGCGAGGAGTCTCTCGAGGCGAAGGCCACGGAGTCGTCCCTCCGGACGGTCATCAAAGGGCTCGAACCCACGGCGGAGATCGTGGGGTTCGATACGATCTACTACCCGGTCTACCTGATCCGGTTCGCCTCAGAGCGGGGAGAACGCTCGATCGTCCTCGACGGATGTACGGGAAGAGAGTTGCTCTTCCCGGGGTCGTGACCGGAGCGCTTATCCTCACGCGGGAGTATACGAGATCTCATGTCCTGCCGCCCTCGCGGCCGGTGGGCGGAGAGGTGAGGAAGCAATGGATTCATACCGCTGCACGCTGTGCGGCTACGTTTACAGTCCTGCTGTCGGTGATTTCGCCCATGGTGTCAAGGCCGGCACGGCCTTCGAAGACCTGCCCGAGACCTGGAAGTGCCCCCGGTGCGGTGCGCCGAAGAGCCGGTTTAAGAAGGTGTAAGGGAGAGTCGCCTTTGACCGGATTCCGGTCTTCTCTTCTGGTGACGCGCGCCGGTTAGCGTATCGCTCTCCCTCGACCGGACCGGGAGCCCCCGCGTCCCCCTCCGCGGCTTTCCTGCCTCGAAGAGTGATTCGCCCACGACGAGCCTGTCGGCAGGGAACTTCATACCGGTGCGGGCTCTGCGGCTATCGTCTACAACCCCAGGGCCGGCGAGCCCGGTCACGGTATCGAACCCCGCACGGAGTTTGGAGACCTGCCCGAAACCTGGGCATGCTCCCGGTGCGGTGCGGAGAAGAACTTGTTTCGGAAGGCGTAAGGGGCAGGTCTGAGCCCACGAAGATCCGGCGTTTGAGAGGGCAGGAGGTTTTTTTGAGCGCGAGGCCGCGGGATGGACTGTCAACCACCCCACCGGAAGGTCCGGAGCCCCTCCCCGTGGATCCCGCGCCCGGCGAGGTGCTCCATCTCGTGGTCGATCCCGTAGGCGGTGGAGCCCGTAAATGCCATCTCCACGGCACCGAGGTCTTCAGTCCGGATCGTCCGCTCAAGCGGGTGAACGGTCGCCCTGATGACACGGCTGGCGCCGAGCCGTACCCGGTAAGGCCTTTTTACGAGCAGTCGTGCGGGAGCGCTGCCGCACTTCTCCAGCCGGTAGACGGTTCCCTCCCGGTGCAGGAGTACCGGGTCGACGAAGAGGTAGATCTCTTCGAGGGAGTAGCCGACCAGCCGTTCGTCATCGTAGACCGTGGTCTTCTTCACGGCCGATATGGCGGTAAGACTCTCCGCGGCGTAGCTCCAGTCGCCCCCGTAGCACAGTGAGAAGAGGAGGGGGACGAGCGCCTCGGCAGGTATCCCGAACCGCTCGGCGAGGGCGGCTTCCTGGGCGGCAAAGATGAGTTCTTCCCGGATCTCGTCGGTCTCCATCGGTTCGCCCCTGCGCCGGGCGACCGGATAAATGCTACCGTTTGAAGACGTGGACCGCAGATGCCTTGAAGGTGACGTAGGCGGGCTCCCCCTCGACGAGGCCCAGGCGGGCGACGCTCTGCGGGGTCAGGACGGCGACGAAGGGCAGCCCTGTGTCCACGAAGACCCGCGAGAAGATGCCGTTCTGCCGGATCGCCGTGACCGTGCCCCGGAAGGTGTTCGCGGCGCTCGACTCGAACGGTTGGCGGGAGAGGATCACCTCCTCCGGCCGGATGCCGACGCAGACGTCGCCCTCTATCGCGGTGACCGTCCGGACGACGATCTCCCCGAGGTCGATCGCCGCTTCCCCGTTCCGGACGCGTGATACCCCGCAGTAGACGTTCTCCATGCCGGTAAAGGCGGCGACGAACTCGGTGGCGGGTCTCCGGAAGATCTCGTCGGGCGTGCCTGTCTGGACGATCCTTCCGTCCTGCATCACTGCGACCCGGTCGGCGAGGGCGAATACGTCCTCGAAGTGGTGGGTGATGTGAACGACCGTCGTCCCGGTCGCCCGGTGAACGGCTTTCAGTTCCTCCCGGAGCCGGTCCCGTGTGACGGCGTCGAGCGCCGAGAGCGGTTCGTCGAGGAACAGGACGCGGGGCCGGAGGACGAGCGCCCGGGCGATCGCCGCCCGCTGCTGCTCGCCGCCGGAGAGCGTCCCCGGCGTGCGTTCAAGAAGGTGGCCGATCCCGAGGAGGCCTGCGATCTCCTGCACGCTCTCCCGGATGCGGGCGGGTTCGGCCTTGCGCTGCAGGAGACCGAACCCGATGTTCTCCGCGACCGTGAGGTGGGGGAAGAGCATGTAGTCCTGGTAGACCATGCCGACCTCCCGGTCCTTCGGGTCGGTGGCGGTCACATCGAGGCCGTCGAGGGTGATCGTTCCCGCGTCGGGAGCGTAGATCCCCGCGATCGTCTCAAGGAGTATCGTCTTCCCGGCGCCGGTCGGGCCGAGGATGATGAAGTACTCGGCGTCCGCGACGGTCAGGTTCACATCGGTGAGCGTGAAATCCCCGAGGCGTTTGGAGAGTCCGGCGATCCCGAGCATGTCAGAAGACCTCCCGGGTATCGGAGTACCGTTCGAAGACGGAGAGCGACGCCACCGATATGACGATCAGGATGACGGATGCGGCGATGGCGAGGTCGAGGTCCCCGGTCGACATGTTCAGGAAGAGCGCGATGGGCAGGGTCTCGGTCTTCATCTGCGTGGCTCCCGCGAGCATGAGGACCGCGCCGAACTCGCCGATGGACTTCGACCAGGTGATGACCAGGCCCGCGATAAGGCCGTTTCGGGCGAGAGGCAGGGTGACCTGGCGGAACGCGCCCCATTCGGTGCAGCCGAGTGTCCGGGCGACATATTCGTACCGGGGGTTGATCGTCTCGAAGGCCGACCGGGCGACCCTGACCATGTAGGGGAGGTTGACGAAGAACTGGGCGACAATTATGCCGAGCGGGGTGTAGACGACGTCGAGCCCCCAGGCGGAGAGCATCTGCCCGAACGCTGAAGGACCGTAGAAGATGAGCAGCGCCACGCCCGCTACGAGGGGCGGGAGGGCGAGCGGGATGTTGAAGATGGTGTTCGCGATCCTCCTGCCGGGGAACGAGAACCGGGCGAGCGAGTAGGCGACCGGCACGGCGGCGGTTACACAGAGGGCGGTGGAGATCGCGGAGGTGACGAGCGAGAGTTCGACGGCAAAGAGGATCTCGGGGGATGCGAGACTCTCGAGGAGGGCCGGGAGCGGCGGATAGGCAACGAGGCCGACGATGACGACGACCATGTAGGCGATAAGGCCGAAGAGGGCGGCGAGAAAGAGCGCCTTGAACGGTGTGGGGTGGGGGAGGGCATCCCGGTTCGGGGGCACGGCCGACCAACCTAGATGGATGCGCTCTGGTTTCTGATCCGCCCGACGTGTTGAGGCGTCACCCACCCGGAGGTCGCATTCGGGATGCAGTCGAACGCCGGGATATAGGGCTTGATGTCGAGGACCGGAGTCCCGTCCAGGAGATCGGCACCCTCGACGGTGAGCGTCGTGCCGTCGATCCCGACGATCTTGACGACCGATATGCCGAGCCGGTTCGGGCGGTTGAAGTGCCGGGTGGCGAAGATGCCGTGCGGCTCCGCACCGTCGATGAGCGCCCGCTCGCTGAGTTCTTCGCCGGCGGCCCGGTGGAACCGATAGATGAGGATGATGTGGGAGAACTCCGCGAGGGCCGCAAGACCGTCCCGGAACTCAGGGTAGACCTCCACCGTCCCGCGGGCGGTGGAGAAGGCCGCCTGGATCGGGGTGGCGGCCGGATCGGAGAACGGCGTCCGGGCGATCCCGATGGCCCTGCAGGGATACTCTGCACCGCTCATGGTTCGATCCCTGCGTACGCCGGGTCGGGGTAGGTCGGGAACCCGTGCTTTGCAAAGATCGCCTTCCCTTCGTCGGAGGTGACGAACTCGACGAACGCCTGAGCGGCGTCGGGCTGCGTTGTGAAGG
>JAQVVW010000207.1 GCA_028698765.1 Methanoculleus sp.
GGGATACGCTTGCCTCCCCCTCCCCATAGGTTCCTATCCGGGCGAGGCCATCGCGTTTTTGCGCCTCATACCTGCTCATGGAGCACCTCCGCACCCGGAACCTCTTCGAGAACGAGACGCGCCCACGCCTCGCTGCATCGGACGGCAAACCGGCTCTTTGGGTGCGCCTCCATCAGCGCCCGGATGCCTGCGCACCCCGATCTGACCATCTCCTCGTCCCACTCCGGGACCTCGCTCTGGCCGACCGGGAAAGTCTCCGCGAGCTCCACCGGATACGGCCCGAAGGGCGGTTTGAAGTTCAGGAGGGTATCGAACCCGGGCGCACCCTGTCCGTCGAACGAGATGAGCACCCGCTCACCAACGGAGATCCGGCCGATGACCTCGTGGAACCGGAGCACCTCCGTCCTCCGGCAGGTCTCCGAGCCCCGGTAGAAGAACCGGCGTTTGGAGACGGGATCGTCGCGTTCGAGTTCCGCAGCGTGGGCGAGGAGTTCCCGGTAGCCGTCGAGGAGGCGCGGGTGGCTCCGGCACCGCTCGTCGACGAGTTCCCAGAGCGTCCCGTCCTGGATCGCCTGCCGGATGCGGGCGATCTCTGCGAGGGTGACATGCAGGTTGTGGAGGGCGAGCAGCCGCTCCCGGTCGTCGGACTTCCGGAGCTCGTCGGCGGTCATCGAGCGGCAGACCCGGCAGGGGCAGGGGAGTTCCGCGAGCTCGTCGATCTTGAAGCTCCCGTGCGGAGTGATGTAGCGCCCTTCCCGTGCGAAGAGGGCGTATGCAGCCGAGTCGAAGAGGTCGCAGCCCATGGCAACAGCGAGGGCGAACATCGACGGGTGGCCTGCGCCGAAGAGGTGGACGGCGGTACCCGGGGAGAGGCCGCGTTTGGCCGCAAGGACGACCTGGACGAGTTCCCGGTAGCGGTAGCTCTCCATCAGCGGCACCACGGCACCGATGGGAGCGAAGGCAAAGCCGAGGTCCTGGACGGCCCGGCCCGCCTCCTCGCGGAGGTCGGGGAAGATGCCGCCCTGCACCGGCCCTACCAGGTTCGCGTCGGGGAAGAGGCCCTGTGCCTCCCGGATCCGTTCCATCGTGATCGCGAGTTCCCGTTCCGCCCTCTCCCTCGGCGCGTCCGGCGGGGTCGGGATGTCCAGGGGGACGACGATATCGCTTCCTATCGCCTGCTGGAACTCGAGCGTGTCCTGGTTGCTCACCTCGACCTCCCCGTAGACGGAGAGCTGAAACGAGCCGGAGTCGGTCATGATGACGCCGTCGAAGTCGAGGACGCCGTGAAGCCCTTCCGCGATCGCCCGGTCGCGATACGCCTCGCTCCGCCTGAAGATGTAGGCGTTCGTAATCAGCGCTTCGACGCCCATCTCCTGCATCTCACGGGGGGTGACCAGGGGGAGGTGGGGATTGACGACGGGGAGGAGTGCGGGCGTCCGGACTGTTTTATCGTTCACCCTGAGTTTGCCGACCCGTCCTGCGATATCTTTGTGTATGACTTCAAAAGTAATTGCCATTCGGATTAAACCGCCTTTTCTTCGAATATCTGCCCCTCGAACGTCTGCAGGGCAACGTCGCCGCGCTTCCAGCACCCGGGCGGAAGCCCGGCCTTGACGCAGGTCTGGTCGAGGAACTCCCTGCTGCTCCAGCCGTACTCGGTCGGGACCTGCGGGAGGAGGAGACCTCCCCTCCCGAGGCCGCTGACGATCAGGCCGTGCTTCCCGACCTCGACGCAGGCGGGGCGCTCCTCCGGCAGGCAGTCGAGCGCCCGGGGGAGCGTGAGCACCGTCACCTCGAGATCGAGGTCGGCAAGTTCCGACCGCGATACCGGCGGGAACCGGGGGTCCTCAAGAGCCGCCGAGACGGCCGCCTCGACGATCGCGTCGCCGAGCGGTTTTACCGGGTACGGGAGGCCGATGCATCCACGGAGACGCTCCTGCCGCTTGATCGTGACGAAGACGCCGCGCTTCTCCCTGAAGACCTCGGGGAGATCGGGCAGCACCATCCGTTCACCGTCGACGGCCTTCTCGATGGCCTGGCGTGCCAGTCGAACTGCCGTTCTGCCTTCTTCCGGGGTCAGCATTTCCATCAAAATGGGTTGTATGATATTGTATACTTTTAGTCTTTCCCGGGGGAAGAGGAAGCGAGAGCACCGGCCGGGCCGGTGATGGAGCAGGGCGCGTTGCCCTCGGGCCGCACCAGAACGGTCAGGGATTCGCCCGCGGGGATGGGACGGTCGAGGCGGAGGTGGATCGTGCACTCTTCCCCGGCATCGAGGAGGTTGTCGCCCCGGGGCGTTGCCGCCGACCACGTTCCCGGTTGCAGAGGGATGTCTCCGGACGGGGCGAGGATCTCGAGATAGGTCCCTGCCATGACCGTCACGGTGGCCCGGGCGAGGTCGACCGGATCGCCTTTTCCGGTATGGGCGACGCGGACGGCGACGGTATCGACGAAGGTCCCGGAGAGCCCCGGAACCGACGAGGAGCCGGTGACCTCCCCGACCTGCTCTAGATACGGTTCGCCTGCGGCGCAGACGGGGTATATACCCGAATCGGGCGATGAACTCCCGGTCATACCGTTCGCCCCGAGTGAGACGAGCGAGAAGAGTGTGGTGACGGCGACGAACGCCGCAATGATCGCCGCAAGCTCCAGGTGTGTATGAGCGTCGCTTCCCCCCATGGTAACGCCAATGGTAAGACCCCGGAACCAGTATATATGTCTATCTGCTGTCGCGGTATGCGCGGCCGAATGAGAACCCCCTGCAGAACGGCCGCATTTCCGGCGGCTACGGGTGGACCCGGCGGAGCACCCGCACGGGTATATACTCCGGCGGCGGATATTACATGGGAGAGGGAGAGTGCGGCCGACGGTGGCACATGCTTGTGCCGCTGAGGAAAGTCCTCCCACCGGCCAGACACGTAGCCGCATGCAAGTGCGGGTGGCGAGAGTCACGGCAATGACACAGAAACGACACGGCCCGCCGTCAGTGATGAAACGATCGAGCCTCCATTCGGAGGCAAGCGGCGCGGGTCTCCGCGCAACTCGTTGAACGTAGCGGCGGGAAACGATGAAACGGTGAATCCCTGCGGGTGCAAGCCAGAATCGGGCATATGGATCGTCTGGTATCCGCCCAGGTACGGCGCGTAGCTGAATGCCGCACAGAACAGAAGGAGGCTTACTCCTCCCACTCTTCACAATCGCGAGTTCTTTTCGGATCTCTCTGAAATAGCCTCAGCCGCCTCGCGGTTTCAGGTCGATCTCCTCAAACGTCACGACATGCGAGTCGACGATCTCGTCCCGGTCGTTCATGGATATATGGACGAAGATCTCGGCGGGCGCGTTCTCCATGGATACGACGTCGCCGTGCTCCGCCCTGACCTCGAACCCGAGGAACTCCAGTTCGCTCCGGACGGCGTCCCGGGTGTGGATGGTCGAGAGGATATCCCGGACCTTTGCGAGGACGGCCTGCTGTTCTTCCTCTGTTACGGCCATACTCTCTCATGCGCCCCGGGGTATATTAACCTCTCCAGCGACTGCAGGCAAATATATAAGTCGAAAAATTACCTATAGTAATAAGATGGACATACCAACCCCTGCCGAACTGCGCGAAAAACGGCTCCAGATGGGTTTAAAACAGGCTGAAGTTGCCCGTATGGCAGGAATCAGCCAGTCTATGGTCGCGCGGATCGAAGCGGGGAGCGTGGACCCGAGGGTGAGCACGCTCGCCAGGATCGTGGAGGTCCTGCGGGCAGCCGAGAACTCGGCAGTCACGGCGGCCGACGTGATGCACACCCCCGTGCTCTCCGTTGCCCCGGACGACCCCGTCAGCCGCGCCGTCGAGATCATGGGCAAAAACGGCATCTCCCAGCTGCCGGTGCTCGAGAACGCCGTGCCCGTCGGGTGCATATCCGAGTCGGCGATCATGAACGCTATGGAGGAAGGAGGGCT
>JAQVVW010000208.1 GCA_028698765.1 Methanoculleus sp.
AACCCCTCGGGGATGACCATGCCGCACGAGAGCGCGATCGGCCGCCCGCCCATCATCGCGAGGTCGTTGATCGTGCCGCAGACGGCGATCCGCCCGATGTCCCCGCCGGGGAAGAAGATCGGCGAGACTACGTGGTTGTCGGTCGTAAAAACGATGTTCTGGCCGTTCAGGGGGATGACCGCGCCGTCGTCCAGCGATTCGAGCCCGATCCCGCCGGCGTTGTTGTGCTCGAGGTTGGTGATGACGCGCAGGAGCTCGCCCATCACCTCGCCGCCGGCACCGTGCATGAGGTTGACTTTCATTCTTCGTTCACTTCTATCTCGATGTTGGTGACTACAATTTCCATTCCTGTAACGATTTCAGGGAGTTTTCCGCATCCCGGGCAGACGAACCGCTCGTCCCCCTCGTAGCCGCAGGAGCAGCGGGTGCGGGCTTCGATGTTGCGGCACGAGAGTTGTGCCCCTGAAAAGAGCGGGTCGTCCTCGATGATGACGTTGAAGAGGAACTCCACCTGTTCAGGGTTCACCATCGCCAGTTTGCCGACATCAACAGAGACGCATTTCACTTCTTTTGCGTTGTTCTCGATCGCCGCCCGGCGGGCGGTCGTGTAGATGTCGTAGGCGATGCTATACTCGTGCATTACTCCTCCATCGCGGCGTAGACCTGCCTGAAGACCTCGCGGGTCTCAAGCCCCTCCTCTCTGCTGAGGCGCTGGATGGCGAACCCGACGTGGACGAGGACGAACTCCCCGACTTCCACGTCGACGAGGTCGAGCCTGACCTCCTGCTGCAGGTCGCCGAAGTCGACGACGCCGATGTTGCCCTCTTTTATCTCGAGTACCTCAGCGGGCATTGCAATACACATGACCTCTCTCCTCATCTGTTGTTGTGTCCGAATGTCAAAAAAGATTGACCATGCTGCACGGAGGAGCCCGGGAGCAGCCGCATCGACCGGCGCGGTTCGCGCATCCTCCGTATTCAGGTACCTATAGGTCGGTTCGGGCGGGTAAAAAGGTATGTCTATCCCCGGTTCCGGCCGCTGGAGGGGTTGGAGGGCGTGCCCCCCTCCCCTGTCTCCACCTCATAAGACAATATCCGTAACCCCCACCGCCCGCGCTTCGCGCTCCTCCCGCCCCCGGAGGGGGCGGGCAGTGCGTGGCGATAGGCGATGGAAATCCGTGCATGGGGTTATGCGATATTCCGATGGGAACGACAGTCTGCAGGATGCGATGGCCCGGAGAGTGCGACGTTCCAACGAAACGGAGAATGGAGGGAAAAGTGGATCTTGTCAACCTCAAGTATGCCAACCTGTCAGACTGGGATTCGGCCGCCCTGAGTGCAGACCCTCCTCTCCTCCTCCCGCCGAAACACTCCCTCCACCTCGGCCCGGGGGAGGTCCTCTCCCCTGACCCGCATCCGCCAGCGGTGCGTCCGGACCGAGACCGGGACAAGCGGCGCGAAGAGTTCCGCCGTCTCGGCCTCGGTGAAGTAGTGGGTGATGATGCCCTCTCCGCGCCGGAACGTCCACGGTTCCGTCTCCGTCCCCTTCCCGGCGCGCATATCCTCGACGGAGAAACCCCGGAAGAAGAGCGTCCCGCCGGGGCGGAGCACCCGGGCGGCCCCGGAGGCTATGGCCCTCCTGCCCTGCTCGGGCAGGTGGCCGGCGACGTGGACCAGGAAGACCGCGTCGAACGCCTCGTCCCGGAACGGCAGGTGCCGGGCGTCGGCGACGGCGAGGTCGGCCTCTGCCGTCCCCGGGCGGCGCCGGGCGAGGTCGACGGCCTCGGGAGAGATATCGACCGCGGTCACGCGCGAGGATCGCCGGGCGAGGGCTTCGAGGGTCTTGCCGTTTCCGCAGCCGACCTCGAGGACGGCGGCATCGGCGGGGATCTCCGGGAGCGGCGCCGGTGCTCCTCCCCAGAGGTTCCCCCGCCTCCGGTAGTCCTCGTCCCAGGGGGATGGTTGGGCGGTCACTGATCAGTGGGTCGGCGCCGCTCCCGGATAATCATTCGCGCCGGCCGGGCAGGTCCCTCTGCCGCACGAACCGGAGCGACGCCGAGTTCATGCAGTAACGTGTATGGGTCGGCGGCGGCCCGTCGTCGAAGACGTGGCCGAGGTGGGCGTCGCATCGGTGACAGAGCACCTCCGTCCGGTTCATGAAGAACCGGGTGTCGAGGTCCGTCCTGATGTTCCGGTCACAGACCGGTTTTGTGAAACTCGGCCAGCCCGTCCCCGACTCAAACTTCGTCTTCGAGGAGAAGAGGTGGTTGCCGCAGCAGACGCAGACGTAGAGGCCGTCCTCCTTGCAGTCGTGGTACCTCCCGGTGAAGGCCGGTTCCGTGCCCGCCTTGCGTGCAATGGAGAACTCTTCCGGCGTCAACTGGCGCCGCCACTCCTCGTCGGATCTGACGACTTTCTCGACCTCCTCCATCTCCCCGGTCACGACGTTGCAGACCGTCACCTTCCCGGTGGTTTCTAAAGCCTCCCTGCTCATCGCTCGTCCTCCTGTGTTCCCGCCCGCCCTTGTCTGGAGAGCACATAAATCGTTCTCTATCTGGGCGACGGGCTACAACCGGCGGGCAGATCCCGGGATGCGTTTTCGCATCCGTTATATACCCGCCGGTCGATGAACCATCATGGAAAAAGACCTTCTTCCGGGAAGGAGTTTTGTAATCCTTATCCTTCTCTGCTGCCTCTTCGGCGCTGCCGTCACGGCGGGCTGCATGGGGACTCCCGCAGAGCCGGAGCCACAGGACCCGACCCCGGAGGCGACACCGGGTGCTTATACCACCTACTCACCCGCCGGGCCGAAACCGTCGTTCTCGGCCGACGTCACCACGCCCGAGAAGCGTATGCGCACCGACGGGTCCTGTTACTGGACCGTGACGGGGACAGTGACCAACGACGGTGACGGCCCCGCGAGAAACGTCGTCATCCGGTTCATGCTCATCGACGACGAGAACACCATGATCCGGGCGACCGAGACCGTTCTCGCTCCCCGGTTCCAGGCCGGCGAGACGAAGATATTCACCACCAGCCCGCTCCCCGGCGACTGTGACCGGCAGTACCACGCCGAGATCGACGTCACGCACGATATTCCGTAAGGCTGCAGGTAAGGGTTATCCGGGATACGGGTTTATGACAGGAGGAGATGCGATGAAGATACTTGGGATTAATGGAAGCCCCCGCGGCTCAAGGAGCCAGACGCTCCGGCTCGTCCGGGCCGTCCTCGACGGGGCAGAGAGCGCCGGGGCCGAGGTGGAACTCGTGGACGTCGCGAAGCTCCGGATCGAGTACTGCAACGGGTGTACGGTCTGCTACGAGCGGGGAGACTGCGTCAAAAAAGACGATTTCGCCGAACTCTACCAGAAGATGCTTGAGAGCGACGGGATTGTTCTCGGGTCGCCCAACTACATCAACTCGGTCACCGCCCAGATAAAGACGATGCTCGACCGGATGGCGGACGCCATCCACTGCCAGATGTTCATCGGGAAGTACGGGTGCGCCGTCTCCACGGCAGGCGGCTCCGGGGCGGACGAGGTCGTGGCGTACCTGAACCGGGTTCTGCAGACCCTGGGCGCGAACACCGTGGGCGGCGTCGGCGTGGTTCTCGGCGGCGACCCGGAGACGATCGTGCCTGCGGAGGGGCGGGCCTACGAGCTCGGGAGAAAACTCGCAAGAGCCATCGAGAAGAAGGAGACCTATCCTGATCAGGAGGAACTCCACGCTGCGATGCTCGAGGGGATGCGGGCGCTGGTCACGGCAAACAAGGATCGCTGGCACCACGAGTACGACTACTGGAGAGAAGCCGGGCGGCTGCCCTAACTCTTCTCCGTCTCTTTCGCGCGGATCTCTCTCGCGATCCGCTGCAGCCCTTCCCGGCCTTCCGGCTGCGCTTCCTCGCTCTCCGCCAGGTCGAGTG
>JAQVVW010000209.1 GCA_028698765.1 Methanoculleus sp.
CATGTCGCTCACCGTCACCTTCGGCCTCCCCCTCCCCGTCCTCGCGAGCTGGCGGGGGGTCTACCGGGAGGCGATCCCGGCCCAGGTGCCGTTCAACCGGGGGGTCCCGGAGGTTCTCGCGGCGCTCAACATCCCGTATACGATCATCCGCGATCCTTCGGACGAGGCGTTGATCGATATGGTCGTCCGGGACGCTTACGATGCCATGCGCCCGCACGTGGGCCTGATCCTCCCCTCGTTCTGGGAGGGGACGGAGGAGGCCTGCCCGGCGGAGCAGCCGTTCCCGCCCCGGGCCCGGGACTCGATGCTCGATTACCGGCGGGCGTTCCGCGAGCCGACGATGACCCGGTACGACGCGATCCGGGTGATTGCGGGCGGTCTTGACGATGAGGCGGTCGTCGCGAACATCGGCGTCCCCTCAAAAGAACTCTATGCTGCAAACGACCGGGCCCTCAATTTCTACATGCTCGGGAGCTACACCCAGGCGACGCCGATCGGGCTCGGGCTTGCCCTTGAGACCGATAAGGATGTCGTTGTCCTCGACGGCGACGGGAGCCTGCTCGGGACCGCCGTCCTCCCGGTGGTGGCGGCAGAAGCCCCGGAGAACCTCACGATCGTCTGCCTGGACAACGGGGCCTTCGGAAGCACCGGAAACCAGCCCACCCCGGCCTCCGGGCTGGTGGACATGGAGCTCCTCGCCCGTGCCGCCGGGATCCGGCGGACCTGCAAGGTGCAGGACGAGCGGGAACTCGCGGAGGCCTGGGAAGACCGGGGCCGGGGCCCGAACTTCATCCATGTGGTCTTGAAGCCCGGGAACGCACCGGTCCCGAACATCCCCCTTCCCCCGGCGGAGATCCGGGAGCGGTTTATGCGGGCGCTCCGAGGGTGAGGGCCCTGAGACGGTCCACGTGGAAGCGGAGCGGGTGTTCTCTCGCTGCCGGGAGCTGCCAGGTCACCACCTGTGTTGAACGTATACAGGAGTTGGACCGAAGACATAAATGAGCGGATGTTCTAACCCCTGTTACTAAAGCGAGGTAGGCGAAGCGTGCGGCGAAAGATATCGATGGACACACTCTTAACGGGACTCTTCGTCGCGATGCTCCTTCTCCTGTTCTTCTACGACCCTATCAGGGGGCTCCATCCGGCGCTCGATCCTCTCCTCATGCTTTTTGGTCAGGGCGTTGGCCTCGTTCTCCTGGCGCTCATGGTATTCTGCATCGTCGGCCTGGTGCTGCTCGTCGTCCGGCGCCTGTATAGCATATGCCGTGGCGGTTGACGGCGGTTATGCGAACGGGGAGATCCCGACCGGGCTCGATAATCTCGAATGCAGACGCTTCTTTTGCCTTTTGCAGGGAACTGGTTCCACCATTTTTAGGAACGTCGCCCGGAGGTGCAGAGAAGCGTGACGGAAAACATATACGCTCGGGCGTTCAGGTCATTTCATACATGAAACGTAACCACATCATCGCGTTGCTGGCCGTCGGCATCGTGGCCTGCCTGAACATGGTCGTCACATACCAGTGGGTCGTGATGCTCATCATCGTCGCAGTGGTGGCGCTGATCCTGGTCGCGAGCGACGTCGCAGGGCGGACCGGGGTGTAGTCGGCGAAGATCGCCACCGTCACGGCAGACCCGGTCACCTTTATCCCCCGCCGCCTCCCTCTCCCGCCCATGCGCATCACCCGGGCGGCGCTCCTCCTCACCGCCTTCGCCCTCTTCCTCGCCGCCTACCTGGTGGTCCGGTTCGACGATCCGGCGGTCCCGCCCGCCGTGCCGATCGTCTTCCTGGTCGCCCTTGCCCTCCCCTCCTACGTCGCCCTCGTCCGCTGGCTTGCTGGTGGAAATCCGGCGAGCCTGCCCGTCCTGATCTACCCGGCCGTCCCCCTCGCCCTCCTCCTCTCGGAGAGCCTCTCCATCGGCCGGGTCTACTGGTGCCTCTCTTTCGTCAACACCGACCTCGGGGGGCTGTTTTTTCTTCTTGCACCCCTCAGGACGGTGGCATGGTAGGGCCTACAGCATCACCGTCGCGATCAGCGGGATGGTGACGAGCGACCCGATCGTCGAGACGAAGACGATCTGCGACGCGAGCTTTGAGTCCGCGCCGTACTGCTCCGCGAAGATGACGGTGTTCGCCGCGGCGGGCATCGCGGCCATCGTGATCATGATCCCGTTGATGTAGGGATCGGTAAAGAATGGAGCGAGGAGATAGCAGTAGGCCGCCGGGACCGCGAGGAGGAGGACGGCACTCGCCGCCCAGATCCGCCAGTTCCCGACCATCTCCCGGGCCGGGAAGGTCGCGAGCATCGCCCCGACGATGATCATGGCGAGCGGCGTCGTCACCCCGCCGAGAAGCTCGATCGAGTCGATGAAGGGGGAGGGGATCTCCACCGAACCGAGGAAGAGGGCGAGCCCGACGACGGAGGCCGCGATCCCGGGATTCAGGAGCAGCCTCGGATCGAACCCCTTTCCCCTCCCCCCGGTCAGCATCGCGATCCCGACCGAGAAGACCAGGACGTTGAAGACGAGGTTGAAGATCGCGACGTAAAAGAGCGATTCTTCCCCGAAGAGCGCCAGAGCGACTGGAAACCCCATGAACCCCACGTTCCCGAAGACGATCGCGAACTGGAGCACCCCCTCCTCCGCGGCCGGGACCCGCATCGCCTTCGAGACCACCCAGGCGAGGGCGAACGAGAAGACGTAGAGCGCCCCGGTCGCGAGGATCAGGGTCTCGGCGCCGGTGAGGCGTTCGGGGGTGAAGGGCACCTGCATCGAGGCGACGATCAGCGCCGGGATGGTGATGTTGACGAGGAGCCCGGAGAGCCCCCGGGTGGCCCGGGGGTCGACGATCTTCGTCGAGACGGCGACGTAGCCTGCGGCGATCAGGAGGACCAGGATGAAGATCTGGTCCGCGACTATCAGGAAATCCGTGACCGCACCGTTCATATGGGTACCGCTCCGTCCGTTTCATCGAGGTGAGTGCCGGTACCCCTTTACGGTTCTGCTCGGGGGTGGGGAGCAGGGGGCGCGGCGGGAGCCTGCCCGGGTATTAGAGCGGGGTTTTTTGGGATCGCGGCGTGTTCCTCGCACCGAGGAGCGCCTCGCCCGCGTAGAGGAGGAGGGGTGTGGCTGTTCGGGACTGTGGGTGTCGGCGGGTCCTGTCTCCAGGGGCGGGGACCATTGTCCCGGCATAAGAAGGTTTATCGTGCGTTCGGTTCCAGCCGAACGATGCCTGCTGATTTTATATGTTCTAACGACCCAGAATCGCATCGGGTGGCGTGTGCGGTACCCGTTTGTGTGCGGGGGTGTTTCATGAAAACGGCCTGGCTGCAATTTTCGGCAAACGATGGCTTTTATGGCGATGCCAACCATGATAACTCGCGGAGAATTACTGAAACGAAGGGTGTTGTCGCATCCTATTGTTGAGGTCGGGAATCAACTTCCCCTGTTGGTGGTGAGTACAGGTGCCGGCAATAGTTCCCGGAAGGGGTGGAGCGGGCTTGCCCCTCACCCCTCAGAACAGATCGCATGTGGTGTGCTGAAATGATCCAGAAAAATCCCCTGCTCCCGGCTCTGCTTCTGGTTGCCGTGGCTATGGTGCTGGCGGCAGGTTTTGCGGTTTTCGGACCCGGCACGGAGGTCGCCGGTACCACAACCCCACAGGAGAGGGCCCTGGTCCATATCGACTCTTTCACGGAGAAGAGGGACGCCTTGGCCCGGGACCCCGGCGACCTCGGGATCCCGTCGTCAGTCCGGCGGTACGACCTCGCTGTCTACGATACGCAGGCAATCCGGGACCGCCTGCTCCGCGGCCAACCGATGACCGTGTACATCGCCGGGCAACCCTACAAGGCGGACCTACAGGAGTCGTTGCACGACCCCGAATCCTGCAGTGTGGGGAGGCGCTCC
>JAQVVW010000210.1 GCA_028698765.1 Methanoculleus sp.
TATCACCCTGACGGGGAGGGGGCTCGCCCCCCTCCCCTGTCTCTGCAACATGAGGGGACACTGTAACCCCCACCCCTCCCGCGCTTCGCGCTCCTCCCCCGCCCTCAGGGCGGGGGCAGTGCTCAGGCGTATACCCCATGAAAAGCCGTGCATGAGTTGTGATGCGATGATCCGGAGGCGCGACGGATGGGGCGGGGAGCAGGAGCCGGGGGATGGGAATCTGAAGGAGGTGGGCGTTGAGTGGATTGTGTCTCGAAACTATTTGAGATTCTTAATTGAATTACGTTGCTTTCTTCGGTTCACATGTCACCGTCTTCGGATTTCAGGTGGATATCGCCAGCGGGGGTGGGGCTGGCGGGGAGGAGCATCCCCCCTACCCCCTCAATCAAAGAACGAAGTCTTCTCGTGCTCCTACCCTTCGGCCAGTCGCACTTCCCGTGAGTCGATGATGTGCGGATAACTCTGGAGGCAATTCGGCCTTTAGAGGAGGGATTCAACAAAGTCAAAAGAAAAACAAATCGCAAGAGCCGAGGAGGACTACTCCTCAGTCTCGTTCGTCTCTTCCGCCTCAACGACCTCAGGCGCCGCCTCCGGCTTCTTCGGGCGGGAGATCGTCTCCTTCATGACGACATCGTTGATATCGGCGTAGTTCTCGAATATCTCGCGGATGAGGGTGCCCCGCCAGACCATCCAGCGCCGGTCGTAGGTGATCGCGGGGGGGAGCTCCAGTTCGGCAATGCCGTCGGCAATGGTGATCCCGATATCGGTTCTGCCCGCGAAGAGCTTGATGAGGCCCTTGATCTGCTCCACCGGCTCCTCGACCTTCTCGAGGATCGCGTAGGAGTAGTTCAGGGTCTTGCCGGCAAGCGGGTGGTTGAAGTCGACGACTGCGCGCCTCCCGATGACGTCGACGACAACGCCCTCGCGGCCCTCGGCCTCGATCCGCGTCCCCCTCTGGGGCTTCTCGCGGAACTGCGAGACCGGGACGGACTTTACGGCGTCATCCTCGTGCGCCCCGAACGCCTTCTCGGGCGGGATCTCGACCTCGCCCTCGGCGCCGACCTCTTTGCCGATCAGCTCGTCCTCAAGACCGAGGATGATATGGTGGCCCCCCAGGCGGACGGTGACGGGACCGTACTCCGCCTGCGGGTTGTAGATCCCCTCTTCCTTTGCGTTCTCCTCATCCGTGGTATCGAAGATATTCTCACCGGCACGGCCGGTGTACCTGAGCCTGATAAAATCTCCTTCCTGAAGTGCCATTCCATTCACCTTGAATTGCAGATGCGCTGCGGGCCCGGTACGCCTCCCGCACCGGTCCGCCGCATGCCTGCGTCTTGTTGCTCCATTTTATTTGGATGGAATGGTATTTATACTGTCTACCGGAACACCCGCGAGGATCATGGGCGAGATGCAGCAGCAGGCCGGCGGGGTCTCGTACGCCCCCTCGCCTCCGGGGGAGTTTTGCGGCAGGCGGAAGGAACTTGAGCAACTCACGGCCGTCCTCTCGCGGGCGGGAGAGTACGGGCAGGCGGTGATGATCTCCGGCCCGCCGGGCTTCGGGAAGAGTTCGCTCCTGAACCGGCTCGAATACGAGGTGCGGGCACGCCCCGGCGGGCGGCAGTCCCCCGTCCTCAGGGCGGAGGTCTTCGACCTCCCGGGGATGATCTTCTCTGCGTTCCGGGAGTTGTTGAACGATCTCCGGCGGTCTTCGGCATCCACGAGATCCGGGAGCATCCCCGACGTCGAGAGCATGAGAGAGACTGTCCGGTATGCCAGCGACGTCTTCGAGAAATACGCCGCCCCGGTCGAGCCGGTCGGCCTGCTCCCAAAGGACGGCGAGGAGATCGTCGGTGTCTTCGCCCGGTCGCCCGAGGTCGGATACGACCATGTGCACCAGGCGTTCGAGGAACTGCTCAGGGAACTCGGGAGGGAGATGAGCATGGCCGGAAGTGTTGCGGCGGTGCTCATAGACGACGTCCACCTCGCCTCGAACCACGACCGGCGCCTCCTCCGGGACGTCGTACACGACCTCCCGCCCGGTATCCTCCTTACCTTCACCTGCCGGACGGGAGATGGCGTCGGTTCCGGGTACGCGGCGATGCGAGAGGAGATCCGGGAACTCGGTATTGTGGAAGTGCAGCTTTCCGGGATGCAGAGGCATGAGATCCATGAACTCGGGGAGAGGCGGTTTCACCTCTCCATCGACAATGCAGCCGCCGCCCTCCTCGAAGAGGTCTCAGGCGACCCGTTCGGCCTTATGGCATGCTTCAACGCCCTGTATAGCCGGGGGCTCGCACCGTCCCGGGAGAACATCGCGGGCGTCGTCACCGGGGCAGGCGACCCGGCAGGCCTTGCCTTCGCCGCGCTCCCCGGGCCCGTGAGGGCGTGGACGGAGGACCTCTGCGTCTTAAACCCCCCGTTTCCCGTGCCGGTCATGGCCTGCCTCCTCGGTCTTTCAGAGGCGGACGTGACGCCGGCGACCGACCGGCTGCTGGAGAGCGGCATCTTCCGGAGGCTCCCCGGCGGAGAATATGCCTTTGCGCACCCCCTCCTGCAGGAGCACTGCAGGCGCACCCTCTCAGAAGAGAGACGGGTTGCGCTCAACGCCCGCGCTGCAGACTGCTTCGAGCGCTCCATCCATCGCCTCCCGGCAAGGCTGTACGTCCTCCTCTCGCTTGCCGGCCACCTCTTTGACGCGCACGAGTACGGGAAGGCCGCCGACCTGAACCTGGAGATCGGGCTTCGGTTCCACCACCGCGATGACCACGACACCGCCCTGCTGCTCACGGAGCGGGCGGTCGTCTCCGCAGAGCGTCTCGGGGACGACGCGCTCCTCGCCGCCGCAGAGCGGCAGAGAGACCTCGTCCGGCAGAAGGCCTCCGGCCCGCTTACGGCCGGAGAGTAAGGGTTTATCATCGCTCCCGGGAGACGATCTGACGATATGCTCGAGGTAGAAGCAAAATTTGCGGTCGGAGACCTGGAGGGCGTCAGGGTCGGGCTCGGCCGGATGGGGGTGCGGATGGGAAGGAGACAGCTGGAACGCGACGTCTACTACAACGCCCGCGACCGCGATTTCGGGGAGACGGATGAGGCACTAAGGGTCAGGTACGACGACACCGGGGTTGCCATGACCTACAAGGGCCCGAAGATCCGGGTCGGGAGCGCGAAGGCCCGCGAGGAATTCAACCTCGCGGTCGCCGACGGCGAGACGCTCGAGGAGATCCTCGCCCGCCTCGGTTTCCGGCGGGCCGCCACGGTCTCGAAGGTCCGGGAGTTCTACGAGATGGGGGACGTGACGGTCACGCTCGACGACGTTGAGGGGCTCGGGACGTTCGCCGAGATCGAGATCCTGACTGAAGAGAACAAAGAGGATGCCGCCGACCGGATCGGGGCTATTGCAAAAGAATTGGGTGTAGGAGGTCCACCGATCTACACCTCATATCTGGAGATGCTGCTCTCTAAACAGCAATAAGGTCGATATCGATATCTTTTGGCTCCTTCCCGAAACGGATGATAGCGCCGTAGCCTTCTGAGGCGGGGCCGGGGTTGACGACCTTGACGCCGTCGACCTCGGTGACGCCCCGTGCCTCGTGGACGTGAGCACAGCAGACCAGATCGAACCGGGTCATGTGCTTTCGGATGCTCTGGCTGCCGACGTGGTTATCGCCGACGACGTCCAGCGCCTCGTAGGGCGGGGCGTGACAGATCAGGACATTGTGGATGTTCTTGTCCATGTGCTTGGTGATCCGGGTGAGGTCTTTGTCGATCTCCTCCTCGGTCAACTCGAACGGCGTGTCGAACGGGGTCTTGTTCGAACCGCCAAGGCCCGCGAGCGTGATCTTGCCGAGCGCGATCCATGAATCGTGCAGGCAGACCGCATCCGAGCGCTCGAGCACGTCGACGA
>JAQVVW010000003.1 GCA_028698765.1 Methanoculleus sp.
ACGAAGAGCGCCACGTCGAGCGCGGCGACGAGGAACGAACCGAACTCCCCGCCGACGAGCCCGGAGGCCGCAACCAGGATGATGAGGCCGAAGAAAGCGATCAGCAGTTCGGGTGCGTGTCGTTGGAAAAATTCTCGTGACATGATGGTTCCCGCTATGAGACAGGATACCTGTTCACGCGCGGCCGCAATGAAGGTAACGGAGGTTCACCGCCGCCCGGGCCTCCCGGCGGCAAACCAGCCCGCCGCCCCCGTGATCGCGAGACCTATGGCCTGCAGCAGGAAGAGCACCGGCAGCGGCACCCGGCCGATGAGGGCGGCGCCCGCAAACGGTCCGGCCGCAAGACCCAGGGAGTAGAAGGTGTTGTAGATGCCGTAGGCGGCGCCCTGTGAACCGTGGTCGCGGTAGATGCCGGCGAGGATCGGCATCACCGGGACGATGGCGCAGCTCAGGGCGACCCCCAGCACGAAGACGGCAGCGGTGGTGAGGATGAGGGTCGGGGCCTGCACGGCGGCGACGACCGCGGCCGCCGAGAGGAGGAGCCCCCCGCTGACGAGGTGGCGGCTTCCCCCGTAGCGGTCGTAGATCCTCCCTGCGGCCGGCTGGGCGAGGATGGCCGCGACCGCGAGGACCGCAAAGACAAGCCCGATCGTTGCCGGGGACGCCGAGAAGGCAGCGTGCAGGTGGACCGGGAGATAGGGGTCCACGATGCCGTAGGTCGCGGCCACCGCGACGACCACGACCGCACAGGCGGCAAGCAGGCGGCGGTTCTTCGCGGGCAGCACCGTCGACCGCTCTTTCTGCCTGCAGGTGCGCACCGGGACGGCGAAGGCCACAAGACCGACCGCAGCCACGAGCACCGCCGGGATGAGGAAGGTCGCGGTGTAGCCCAGGTACTCGAAGAGCATCCCCCCGAGGACCGGGCCGATGACTGTCCCGAACCCGACCGCCGAGAGTGCGATCCCCATCTTCTCCCCGAGCCGTGCCGGGTCACAGGTCTCAGCGAGGAGGGCAAGCCCCGCCGACCAGGTGGCAGCAGCGGCTATCCCCTGGACCACCCGGGCGACGATCAGGTGGGTGGCCGTGGTAGAGAAGCCGAAGAGCGCCGTTGCAAGGGCGAGGAGGAGCATCCCGGCGACGATGAGCGGCCGGCGCCCCACCCGGTCGGAGAGGAGGCCCATCGGGATGGAGAAGAGAAGGAGCATCGCGGCATAGAGCCCGAAGATGATCCCGACGAACGACTCGTCCACCCCGAGCCGGGGGGCATACTCGGGAAAGACCGGGATGAGGAGACCGTAGATCGCCATATCCATGAATATGACGAGTGCGACCAGGACGAGGATGGCGTCCGGCGATGCGGCGATGCGGCTCCGGAAGGCACGGAGCCGATGCGGGTTTCCCGTCGTCATGCTGATTCATCTCCATAGAGAGGACTGCTCATCCCCCGTAGGTTGGCGCCGCCGGGTTATATCGATTGCAGAAGAAGGTTTTGCCGGGGCCGCCTCACCGGAATCCACGGTAGTAGGCGAGCTCGCGGACATGGGGGCGGAAGGCCTCGACGAGCGCCGCCGCCTCGTCGTTGGGCAGAGGGCCGCTCCGGCCGGCGGCGACAAGCGCCTGCACCTCCGCCGGCGTCGAGCATCCGACGATCGCGACGGAGACTTCCCGGGAAAGGGCGTACCGGACGAGGACTTCGGGCGTCACCCCGGCATCGGGGACGAGGTAGTTCGACCCGCCGAGCACCTTCATCCCGATGACCGCGATCCCCTGCTCCCGTGCGACGGGGAGCGTCGTGTCCAGGAACCCCCCGAGCGCCTCCTCGACGGGGTTTACGGGCATCATCACGGCGTCGACCGGCCAGGTCTCCACCGCGTGCGCAAGGACGTCCGGGTCGTGATGCCCCGTCACCCCGATATGCCGGACGACGCCGGACTCCCTCGCCTCGATGAACGCTTCGAGGGCGCCGTCCGGGGCCTCGATATCCCGGATATCGGTAAACGTCCTGACGTCGTGGATCTGCCAGAGGTCGAGGGTTTCGATGCCCATCCTCTGGAGGGTCGCCTGGAGGTCCATCTCGGCGTCCGCGTGGAGCCGGCTCGCCGACTTGCTGGCCAAAAAAACCGATTCCCGGAGGTCGGGACGGTTCCGCCAGACCTCGCCGTAGTAGTCCTCGCTCCCTGCGTAGGCCTTCGCCGAGTCAAAGTAGGTGATCCCCTGCTCAAGCGCCTCGGTGATGACGGCCTCTGCCTCCGCGTGCTGCCCGAACGTCCGGAGAACCCCCTCTCCCCCGAGCCCCACCCGGGTGACCTCCCGCCCGGTCTTCCCGAACCGGCGCGTATCGAGCCCCTCCATGGGCCATCCTATCCGATACCCACGTTATAAAACCTTCACCATGGAGCCGATGGGTTACCCGCCCCGACCCCACCGGGAGCAGGAGGGATGGGCGGCGAGAGCCTTCTGCCGGCCCGCTCCGGCAAGCCGCTAACGGTCTTCACCGGCGTTCCCTCCGGCGGGGAGCATGAAACCCGGGTTCGGGAGGCCGGGGGAAGGGCTGCTACGCCGTCTTCGGGGGACCGGGCAGAACCGGTTGGGCTTCCGGAAAGAGAAGACGACGATTACCGGTCGGTGCGGCACCCACTACCCCGAACAGCATTCGGGGCATTCTGCTCCGCAAACACCCCCCGGCCCGCTCCCGATCCCACCATATGAAGACAGTGCGGCAAGACTCCCGGATACCATCGGGATGCCCGTTATCCGGGCAACCGTCATCGCTGAGGGCTTCTCCAGCCGGACAGGGCCACGACAAATATCCAACGGCGGGACGAAGGTGCAACATCCATCAACAGGGCGCTTACGCTCTGAATTTCCGTTTTCGGATAAGGGGTAAAGTTTATTTACGCCAAGAAGCATCGTCCCCCACATGAAGAGGATGTTTGGTATCCTTGCTCTCATGGTGATTGCGAGCATCATGATTACAGGGTGTGTGCAGCCAGCGGGCAACGAGACGGTGACACCCGGTGTAACCCCGGGACTCACCGGGACCCCGATGGGAACAGAAGAGGGGACGCCGGCGATAACGGAGACGCCGATGGAGACGGGAACCCCGATGGAGACAGAGACGCCGATGACAACGGCAACAACGCCGATGGAGACCGAGACAACTCCGGTGGGGACTGAGACGCCGATGACAACGGCGACGACCCTTGCGGGAGGCGAAACACCGATGGCAACGGCAACGACCCCTGTCACGGGCGCGACGGAGACCCCACCGGGACCGCCGGCGGCACTCGTCGCTGACGAGACCGTCTCCATCACCGACAGCGGGTACGTGCCGAACACGCTCACCGTCCCCGTGGGCACCACGGTGGGATGGACCAACGACGCTTCGACGAACCAGACCGTATCGGCCAATGGAGAGGCTGGATTCTTCGACTCCGGGCTACTCGCGCCGGGCGATACGTATAGTTACACCTTCAACGGCGTGGGCAACTACACCTACCAATCGATGACCGCCGGATTTGAGGGTGAAATCTTCGTCACCCCCTGACCCTCTTTTTTTACACCGGCGCCTGTAAGGGAGCCTGCGAAACTCCCTTACGTTTGCCGGTATGCCTCTGCGGCTCCGACCAGCGTTTCGGCGAAACCCTCCGGGAAGTAGGCATGGGTGTACTGCCCGACCGCGTTCTGCGCGGTAAGCCCGTCGCGGCCGCCGTCGATACCCCGCCCGCGGAGGAGTTCCAGGGCAAACCGGGCGTCACGGGCACAGTCAAGCCTTGAGTAGTGGTACTCGTGGCCCCGGAAGGCTGACCCCGGGGCAAGGACCGGTGCCGTCCCGGCAACCCGGGCCTCGACGTACCCGAGGGCCTGGATGCGGCCCGTCATCTCCGCCGCCGCCGGGAGGACGCCGGCCATCGGGTAATCCCCCTCGTCGGTCGCAAGGCGTTCGGTGAGGTAGATGAGCCCGCCGCACTCGGCATAGACGGGCATCCCGTCATCGGCCGCCCGGCGGAGATCTTCCCGGCACCGGGATGAGGAGAGCGCCTCCGCGTGGAGCTCCGGGTAGCCGCCCCCGAGGTAGAGAGCGTCCACGTCCGGGAGCCGGTCGGTCATCGGCGAGAAGAAGATCAGTTCCGCCCCGGCCCGTACGAGCCGGTCGATGTTGTCCGCGTAGTAAAAACAGAACGCCGCGTCGTTCGCGACGCCGATGCGCACCCCGGATTCCGGCCGGGCGTGGGCCTCCGCCGGTGCCGGGAGGGGCGGGGCCGACCGGGCGAGGTCGATGAGCCCCGGGAGATCGCACGTCTCCTCGACCACCGCGCCGAACCGCGCCATCATCCCCGTCTCGGCCGCCATCGCGAGTCCGAGGTGCCGGCTTTCGACCACAAGATCTTTTCGCCGGGGAATTCCCCCATAGATGGGGAGGCTCTTCGTCTCCTCGATCATGGCAAGGTGGCGGGGGCTCCCGATCCGGTTGAAGATGGCTCCGGCGACCCGGACGGCCGAATCAAACCCCGCGTATCCCTGGACCATGGCATGGACGCTCCGTGACGCGCCCCCCGCGTCGACCACGAGAAGAACCGGGGCGTCGAGGATCTTTGCGACATGCGCCGTGCTCGCGGTATCGGTTCCTTCAAGCCCGTCGAAGAGCCCCATCGCACCCTCGACGACGGCGATATCGGCCCCGGCCGAGGCCCGGACAAACGTCTCCCGCACTCCCGCCTCACCCATCATGAACGGGTCGAGGTTGCGCGACGTCCGGCCGCAGATAGCCGAATGGTGCGTGGGATCGATGAAGTCCGGGCCCACCTTGAAGGGCTGGACGGCGAGCCCGCGGGCGACGAGCGCCGCCATCAGGCCGCTTGCAAGCGTGGTCTTGCCGCAGCCGCTGTGGGTTCCGGCGACGAAAATTCGTGGAATCGTGCGCATAACGTTCCTGTAGTGTTGAATACCGCAGAAGATAAATATGACCGGAGATAACCAGGGTACATCAAATAGGTTTGCCTTAGGTAAAACAAATTTGTTCTGCTGCCTTCGTGGCGGTAGCCACTGGTGATATCATGCACATCATGGAAGGATTCTTACCAGGCCCCTGGTGGCAGATCTGGTTTCTCGTCTCTCTGCCCTTCATCGTCATCGGACTGTACCAGCTGAACAAACTTGTGCAGGAGAAACGGGAGGCGCTGCCGCTCCTCGCGGTCGCAGGCGCGTTCGTCTTCGTCCTCTCTTCACTCAAACTCCCCTCGTTCAACGGGAGTTGCTCCCATCCCACGGGGACGGGGCTCGGCGGCATCCTCTTCGGCCCCTTCATTGCCGCCGTCCTCGGGCTGATTGTCCTGGTCTTCCAGGCGGTCTTCCTCGCGCACGGCGGGCTCACGACCCTCGGGGCAAACGTCTTCTCGATGGGGATCGCGGGGCCCGTCGTCGCCTACACCATCTATAAGGCCGGGACCCGGGCGGGCGCGAACACCTACGCGACGGTCTTTCTTGCCGCAGCCCTTGCCGATCTGACCACCTACGTCGTCACCTCGATCCAGCTCGCGCTCGCGTTCCCGGGAACCATCGGGTTCTTCGGGGCGTTCCTGGCCTTCGCCGCGATCTTCGCCGTCACCCAGGTTCCGCTCGCCATCATCGAAGGCGCGGTCATCGCGCTGGTCTTCAAGTACATCGTCCAGCTCAAACCGGAGATCCTCACCAGCCTAAACCTCCTCTCCGAGAGCACCGTCAAGAAACTCCGGGAGGCCGCCGCATGAAATACGGTCTGGAGATCGCGGTCGCCGCGATCATCATCGTCTTCGCCGCCGTCTTCCTCTTCCAGGACGCCGCTATCCGGGCCTCCGGCGAGGAGGCCTGGGGCGGAGCCGACGGTGCAGCCGCCGACCTCATCGAATCCTCCGGCTACGAGCCCTGGATCGGGCCCTTCTGGGAACCCCCGAGCGGTGAGATCGAGTCGCTCCTCTTCGCCCTGCAGGCCGCCATCGGCGCGATAGTCATCGGGTACATCTTCGGCTACTGGAAGGGCAGCAGGAAGACCGCCTGATATTTTTGGCAACCTCACAAACCAGGTAGGAGGACGGGGCTCGCGTGCACGATATTCTCGAAGAGTTTGCCCGGACAAATCGCCTCCGGGAGGTGAGCCCGGGCCTCAAACTCATCATCGGGCTCTCAAGCATCCTCCTCTCGGTTTCGTCGCCCGGCCCCGTCGCCCCCCTCTTCATCGCGGCCTCGATGAGCGCCGCCGTCCTCGTCCTCGCGAAGATCCCCGCCCAGCTCTACGTACGGCTCCTCCTTATCCCGGCCTCGTTTGCGATGATGAGCATCGCCGTAGTCCTCTTCATCACCGGCGGCGGGGCGGTGCTCATCGAGGTTCCCGGTCTACCCCTCGCAATCACGGCAGACGGCGCGAACCTCGCCCTCCTCCTCCTCGCCCGGGTCTTCGGGGGCATGTGCTCGCTCTACTTCATCGCGCTCACGACGCCCATGACCGAGATCTTCGACATCCTCCGGCGCCTCCGGGTGCCCGCCGTCCTCATCGATCTCGTCATGCTCACCTACCGGTTCATCTTCATCCTCATCGATGAAGCCGGCCAGATCTACCGGTCGCAGGCGATGCGCCTCGGCTACAGCCGGTTCCGGGAGTCGGTGCGGTCATTCTCGATGCTTGCCGGTGCGCTCTTCATCCAAACCTGGGAGAGCGGCGAGGCCCTGGTTCTTGCGATGGATGCACGCTGCTACGACGGCAAGCTCGGTATCCCCGGCGAAACCCGGCCAATCTCAACCCTTGCGCTCGCGACGGCCGTGCTCTACATCGGGGCCGTCTTCAGCATCTCGCTCTCCACCGGAGGCCTGGTACTCATATGACACCACTGCTTGAGACCGACAACGTCACCTACACCTACTCAAACGGCCCCGCCGCCCTCGCCGGGGTGAGCGTCCGGATAGAAGCCGGTTCAAAGACCGCCATCGTCGGACCGAACGGCGCCGGGAAGTCGACGCTCCTTCTGATGTTCAACGGCATGCTCCGGCCGGCATCGGGCGAGGTCCGCTTCTCCGGCCGGCCGCTCGCTTACGACAACCGGAGCCTCCGGGACCTCCGCCGCCGGGTGGGTTTTGTCTTCCAGAACCCCGACGTCCAGATCATCGCCCCGACCGTCGAAGCGGACGTGGCCTTCGGCCCGGTGAACCTCGGCCTCCCCCCCGACGCCGTCCGGCGGGCGGTGCAGGGCGCACTCGGCTACGTCGGGCTCCGGGGCTACGAAAAACGGCCGCCCCACCACCTCTCCGGCGGCGAGAAGAAACGGGTCGCCATCGCAGGCATCCTCGCGATGGAACCGTCGGTTCTCGTCTTCGACGAACCGACGAACACCCTCGACCCTGCAAGTTCAGAGGAGGTGATGGAACTCCTCGACGAACTCGCCTCCGGCGGCCGGACGGTGCTCGTATCCACCCACGACGTCGAGCTCGCCTACCGCTGGGCCGACTCGATCGTGCTCATGGAACAGGGGAGCGTCCTCGCCCGGGGGCCGCCGGAGGAGATCTTCTCCGACCACGGCCTCCTCGCGTCCGCCAGGCTGAAACCCCCCGCCCTCCTCGACCTCTACAACGAACTCAACCTGCGAGGCGTCATCGACCGGGACGTCTCCCCAAAGAGCGTGCTCGAGTTCACCGACCGGATCGAGCGGGCGATGCACGGCCACGCCCCGGTACGGAGCGAGACCGGGAGGATCTACCTCTGCGACGCCGACCTGACCGGCGGGGACGATCTGCGGCGGCTCGTCGAGCAGGGGGCGGTCGACCACGTCGGGGCGATGGGCACCCGCGCGAAGGAGTTCGCCGGCCGGGAACGAGTCCTCCTCGACTACACCTACGGCGTCATCGACAAATGCATCCTGAAGGCCCTCATCGGCGAGAACTCGCTCATCATCACCACCGGGGGGATGGTCGAGCACGTTCGTCGCCGTATCGGGGAGTACAGCGCCGAGAGCGGGCGGACGCTCGCGGTGATCCCGGTGGGGGAACTGACGGGCCATCGTCCCGGCCGGGAGGGCGGCCTCGAGTGATATCGGCTGTATAGCCCGGGGAAGGCGCATAAACCTCTTTTCCTCGCGGATCCGATCCCCCCGTGCGAAGGTTAATCCGGTGCCGGCACCTGACGATACTTGATGATGCTCGAAGAGACGTTGCAGCGGATATCCCGGCAGGCAAAACGGAAGCGGATGACCTTGCCCGACCAGAAAACCAAGATCGTCTGCACCATCGGGCCCGCATCGCGCTCGCCGGAAGTGCTCGCCCGGATGATCCTCGCCGGTATGAACGTCGCGCGACTCAACCTCTCCCACGGAACGTTCGACGAGCACCGGGAGACCATCAAGAACATCCGGACAGCCGCGGACGATACGGGCCTCCCGGTCACGATCCTGCTCGACCTCCCGGGACCGAAGATCCGGATCGGCGATCTCGCACACGAGCCCCTGGAACTCCACAAAGACGAGACCGTCATCCTCACGACCGGTCCGGCGTCGAGCGATCCGTCCCGGATCCCCGTCGATTTCGAGCAGTTTCCGCAGTTGATCTCGCAGGGGAGCACCATCTTCCTCAACGACGGGTTCCTCCAGCTCCGGGTCGACGAGGTTGCCGGGAGCGAGGTCCGGGCGACGGTGGTCATCGGCGGCCTGCTCCTCTCGCGCAAGGGGATGAGCCTCGTCGGCGGTGGGGGGATCGTTGCCCTCAGCGCCGTGACCGACCGAGACCTCGAGTGCATCGATTTCGGGCTCGCCGAGGGGCTCGACACCTTCGGCATCTCCTTCATCGAGCGGGCGGAGGATATCCTGAAAGCACGGGAGTATGCGGCCCGGTCCGGGAAGTCCATCCAGGTGATAGCCAAGATCGAGCGGCAGGAGGCGCTCGCAAACCTCGACGGCATCCTCCGGGAGACCAACGGGGTCATGATCGCCCGGGGCGACCTCGGGGTCCAGACACCGATCGAGGATGTTCCCACGGTGCAGAAGCGGATCATCCAGAAGGCGAACATCCTCGGCCGCCCGGCGATCACCGCCACCCAGATGCTGATGTCGATGACCGACAATATCCGGCCCACCCGCGCGGAGGTGACCGACGTCGCAAACGCCATCCTCGACGGGACGGATGCGGTCATGCTCTCCGAGGAGACGTCCATCGGGAAGTACCCGGTCGAGACGGTCGCGATGATGGCGAAGATTGCCCGGTCGACCGAGGAGAAGCGCTCGCTCGTCGGTGCCGGGTGCAGCGCGCTCGCCTACTTCCGGCAGGGGAAAGGCAGGGAGAAGATCACCGTCAACGATGTCGTCTCCTTAAACGTCGTCGAGGCGATAGATGCGCTCGGCATCCGGCTCGTGCTGACGCCCACCCGTTCCGGGAGCACTCCGAGGAACATCTCCCGGTTCAAGCCCGAGGCCTGGATCCTCGCGTTCACCCGGAACCCGAGCACCTTCAAGTTCCTGGCGTTCTCCTACGGGGTCTGCCCGTTCCTAATCCGGAGCGAGAAGGAGTACTGGCACGAGGCTATCCTCGAATCGGTCCGTGATTCCGGCATCATCAAGTCCGGGGAGCGCGTGGTGCTGACCGAAGGAGTCTCCCCCGGGCGCGAAGGGACCGATTCGCTCATCATCCTCACGGTGGAGTGAGGTATCCCGGAGAGCGAAAACCCTATCCCGGCGGGAGCGAACACTCATTAGTTATGGGAGTGATCGTTTCGAGCGAGCGGGATGCGCCGGGCCGGGATGGCGTGCTGAAGGAGAAGACAGCGCGCCTATCGGTCGTCTCGAACACGCTTCTCGTGGTGATGAAGCTTGGCGTCGGTGTCGCGATCGGCTCGGTCGGCATCATATCCGAGGCGATCCATTCCGCGATCGACCTGATCGCCGCGATAATCGCCTACTTCTCGGTCCGGCAGTCGGCCCGACCCCCCGATGAGTGCCACACCTTCGGGCACGGGAAGTACGAAAGTATATCCGGGTTCCTCGAGGCGCTCCTGATCCTGGTGGCCGCCGGCCTGATCGTCAACGAGGCGGTGAAGAACCTCCTCGGCGGGGAGGAGACGCTGAACGTCGAGGCGCTCGGATTCGGTATCGCGGTCATGCTCCTCTCGGCCGGGGTGAACTACTACGTCTCCTCCCGGCTGATGACGGTGGCGAAAAAGACGGATTCGATTGCGCTCGAGAGCGACGCCTGGCACCTCCGTACAGACGTCTACACCTCTGCCGGGGTCGTAATCGGGCTCGTCCTGATCCGGCTGACCGGCCTCGTGGTGCTCGATTCGCTCATCGCGCTCGTGGTCGCCGTAATCATCCTCCGGGCAGCATTCGACCTCATCCGGCGCTCGTTCGAGGATCTCGTCGACCGGAGCCTCCCTCCGGAGGAGGAGGCCCGGATCCGGGAGATCCTCAATGAACACTGCACGGACGTCATCAACTTCCACCGTCTCCGGACCCGCCGGTCGGGTCCGAACCGGTTCGTGGACCTCCACATGGTCGTCCCGCGGACCGCAACCCTTGACGAGGCGTATGGTGTCGTGAAGCATATGGAGACCGACGTCAAACGGGAGTTCCCCCGGACGAACGTCACGATCCGGGTCCAGCCCTGCACCGGCGAGGACTGCTCCGAATGCGGGATCTTCACCACCTGCCCGGAGTGCGATCGGCTCGCGCTCTGCGATAGGCCAAAAGAAGAGGAGTGAAAGGCCGGGACTCTACCGCCAGGAAAAAAGGCCGCGAACCTGCATCTCCTCGCTCGCAAGGGTTCTCAGCCGGTCCTGCTCCTGCTCGATCGTCCGGACCTGCTCCCGGAGCATCGTCCGGGTCGCGTCATCGCAGGTGCAGTTCCCGATCAGGCACCGGAGTTCCGTGGCCCGCTCCCGGTTCCGTTGCGCCTCTTCCTCGATCAGCCGGGCGGCTTCCGTATCGCCCCCGAAGAGGGAGCGTATAAAGTCGTGCCGGGCCCGGATCTGCTCCTCGGCCTCGAAGGTCTTCTGGACCGAGTTGTTGACCTCCCGGGCGATGGCGGAGATGTTCTGTCCTATACCGCCGGACCGGTTCTCAGCGCCGAGCAGGGCGTGGACTGCGAGACGGACCTGATAACGGTCAGGGGCGAATTCTCCCCCCCGGGGGGTCGCATTCTCCGCGGCCCGCACCCGGTCCCCGGACGCCTCGTTCTCCTCCGTCCTCACCCGCTGCCGGTCAGGGACGCTCGCCTCCGCGCCGGGGGTTGCATTCTCCTCCGCCCTCAACCGCTGCTCTTCCCCCGGCGCCGTGTTCGTCTCGCCGTTCCCGATCTGCTCTCCTCCCGGGCTGCCGTAGTTCCCGGGAGCGGCGGCCGCGAATCCCGGGAAGAGGAGGGAGACAATCATGATCGCTGCAATGATGCGTTTCATCGATCCTCACCTCTGGTAAAAGAGAGATCGGGATGGACCCTTATACATTAATCGAACCGGACGGTTCAACGCACTCAGAGCAGCAGCGTGAGGGCGAGGCAGGCCACGACCGGGACTACGAGGTTGTCGTCCACAGGGCTCACCAGTTCGGCGATGGCCGCGGCAGCCGCTGTCGCCAGGGCGATCCCCGGTGGGGCGAGGAAGCAGAGGACAGCTGCCGTCACCACGAACCCGGCAAGAGTGCCTTCGAGCGATTTGTTGTTATAGATCCGGGTTCTGCCGAACCGGAGACCGGCAAGGGTGGTGACGCTGTCGAGGAGCGAGAGCGCGACGAGCCCGACGAACGCGATCTCTTTTGCAAAGAAGGCGATGCAAAAGAGGGCTCCAAGCGCGAAGAAGAGCGCTCCTTTCCCGGGTACGGCGTCGCGCCGTTCGAGACCTGCGATGATCGACGAGACGACCGGGATGGTGTAGCCCCGGGAGATGGCGTCGGAGAGGATGAACCCCACGAAGAGAGCAAGCATGAGGACGGAGAGGACGATATCGCGGTCGAAGAGGAGGATGAATCCTGCGATCCCGAGACCGAAGGTGAGGTGGACGATCTGCCGGAGCGACTCGTGCATCACTCCTGAAGTCGGCGGGGAACCGGTTAAACCCTCTGTCGGCGGATCCGGATCACGGCGGTTAAGTAGCCGAAGAACGCACATTTCACCGGGAGGTGAGAGATGGATTCTTCAATCTACACCGGAGAGAACGCTGCCGAAACCAGGGACATGGACGCCGTGGCACGATTCTACGTCAAATGCGCGCTCTGGCTCGGGGTCCACGACCCGGTCTTCGTGGACGCCTATTTCGGCCCGGCGGCGGTGCGGGACGAGGCGCTCACGGTAACGGTCCCGCCGGACCGGATCGCCGGGTACGCCGCCGACCTCCTTGCCACCCTGGACAGGATCGATCCCGATCACCTGGAGGAGGCCGGGCGTATGCGCCACACCCACCTCCGGGAGATGATCCGGGCGCTCAATACCCGTGCCGGAATCCTCGCGGGGGAGAAACCCTCCTTCGATGCCGAGACCGAGGCGCTCTACGGGGTCGCGGCGACGGAGGACGACCCGGAGTGGTACGGCGAACTCCATGCAGCGCTGGATGCCCGACTCCCCGGAGACGGTGACCTATCCATTCGTTATCAGGCGTTCATGGACTCGTTCATCATCCCGCCTGAGAGGCTGGAACCGGTCTTTGCGGCGGCATTTGCCGAGAGTCGCCGCAGAACCGTCGAACGCCTGCCGCTCCCGGCGGGGGAGCGGCTCGAGATCGGCTACGCTGCCGGGGAGCCATGGGAGGCGTTCATCCGCTACCTCGGTGACGGGACGAGCCTCGTCCGGGTGAACGCCGATCTGCCGGCCACCATAGACCGGGCGCTCGCCTACGCCTGCCACGAAGGCTACCCCGGCCGCCACACGATGCGGACGATCCGGGAGGCGGCGCTCGTCCGTGCCCGGGGCTGGATCGAGCACTCGGTCGTCACCCTCGCATCACCGCTCGCGACGGTCGCCGAAGGGGCCGCCGTGCTCGGGGAGGAGATGATCTTTCCCGGCCCCGAGCGCGCGCGGTTCTTCGAGGAGGTTCTCTTCCCCCTGGCCGGGTTCGAGCCGGCGGATGCCGATCTCTTCGATGCGGTCGTTACCGCGTCCACGGCCCTGAACCTCACGGGAAACGCCCGGGTGGCCCGCGGGCATCTCGGCGGCGCCCTGTCGCGGGAGGAGGTGTGCCGGCTCCTCCAGGATGTTCTGCTCCTTGAGGCGGAGGCCGCACAGGTGCGTCTCCGGCTCATCGAGGAGCTCCGGGCGTACCCGGTGGCCCTCACTCAGGGCTACCGGATCGTCCGGGACTACGTCGGGAACGGTGCGGACCGGTGGGAACGCTTCGTCCACGCCCTCACCGAACCGGTGCTGCCCGCCGACCTCACCTCGAGCGGCAGTCCCGAATGAACGACCGGGCCTCTTCGTCGGTGATCGCGTAGGTCGCCTGGGCGTCGAGCGCGACGACACGGAGGACCACCGCGACATCGTCGAGGCGCCGCTTGTGGTCGCCGCGAACGTGCTTCCTCACCTCGCGCAGGGTATCGAGCGCGGTCGCGACGTTCGCGATCGTGCAGAGCGCGCTCTCCCGGGTGCCGGTCTCGACAACGGGGAGGGAACGGGGCAGCCGATGAGCGGAAACAGGGGTCATGTTACCATCCTTGTGCTTCATGAACTTGAACCTGCTGGAATCTCTGTAGATAACGTATTAACCCCAAAATCCTAATCAGAATTGAGTATCTCCCCGCCGGGGATCCACCTATGAGCGCAGATGATATGACCGATACACCCGGACCAGAGGGCTACAAAGACCTCGTCGCAAACCCCTACCTTGCCGGCTCCATAAAGTTCGTTCTCCCGCTTGCCATCATCCCGGCCGTCTTTGCGGCACTCTACCTGATCGAGCCCTACCAGCAGTTCCTCGTCATCTCGGGGCTGCTCGCCGCCTACTTCGTTCCCCCGGCCGGGAAAGAGTCGATCATCCCCATCGCGATCATGATGGGCTACCCCTGGTGGCTCATCACGGCCGTGATCTTCCTCCTCGACGTTGCCGTCTCTCTCTTTGTCGTCTGGAACTTCGACCTGGCGCTGAAGATCCCGATCATCGGCCGGCTCCTCGAGAGCGGGATGACGATCGGCAGGAACTACACCGAGAGCCAGCCTTGGCTCCGGAAGTTCTCGACGATCGGTCTTATCCTCTTTGTCTTCTTCCCGCTCCAGGGGACCGGGGCGATGAACGGGGCAATCCTCGGCCGGCTGCTCGGGCTGGAGATGGGCAGGGTCTTTGCCGGCGTCTGCACCGGGTCGCTCGCCTCCTGCCTCATCTTTGCCCTCGGCTCCGACATGCTCCTGGACGTCTACCGGCAGAACACCGCGCTCGGGCTCGGCATCCTGGCCGCGATCGTCGTCGCCGTTCTGGCCGCCGTCGTGGGATGGCGGATACATAAGGGGCGGCTCCGGGGCAGGACACCCCGGTGACGGGACGGCGGCGACCGCGAGATCCGCATACCCCTGGGCGGTACCGACCCTGCTATCGTCGATTGCACGATCTCCGGCGGAGGGGGCACGATAGTCGTTGCCGAACCGACGGCTTACCATGGCGTCGAAGCGGCTGATCATGAGCGAGGTGATCACGGTCGCGGAAGGATTCCCGGCGATGGTGATCAACACGCCCGTATTTACGAACGGAAACTGGTTTGTTGGGTTTTCCTCTGTTGTCTTCCGGCCTGAGGTCCTGATCGCCGGCGTCGCCGGGCCAGCGACGAACGGCACCCCGTACCAGGTGATGGTCATCCAGGCAGACGGGCGGGTGCTGTATGACACCGACCCGGCGCAGGTTGGGTGGATGACGTTTGCGGACCCGCCCTATGCGGCCCGTCAGGTCACCGCGGAGCGGTACTGCACCGCGACCTACGGGTTTGTCGCCGACGGCGGCGAGGCGGTGCAGAAGGAGATTGCCTGGACGACGGCCGGGCTCCACGGGGTAGAGTGGAGAGCGGCGGTGATCCGGGAAACCGGGTAAGACGGGCATCGACCGGCTCATCTCATTTCGTGCCCGAGAGATCGTGCGGCTCCGGGAAGGACCTCGCCTGATTCTCCCGCGCACACATGACTTCCCCCTACACAAGCCTGTAACGTATCCCCTGCCCCCACCGACGCCGCCGGAACGGAGAACGAGACGAAGACGTGAACGCTCAACGGCCGGAAGGATGGACGGCATCTGTCTTCCGGAGCAGAAAGGAGAACACCGCTCCCTCTTCCGGATGCCCCGGCACCCGGTCTTCGACCCAGATCCTCCCACCGTATCGGTCGATGAGGATCTGCACGAGGTACAGCCCGAGTCCCTCGCCCACGCCCCGTTGCTTTCTCTCGTAGCGGTGAAATATCTCCTCTTTCTGATCGTCCGGGACGCCCCGGCCGGTATCCGCGACCGTCACCAGCACCTCGCCGTTCTGCTCTTCGACCCGGACGATTACGGCGACGCCGGGGCCGCCGTGCTTGACGGCGTTGCCGATCAGGTTCGTGAAGACCTCGCAGAGGAGATCGTCGGCAACGACCTTGCACGATGCACCCTCGTAACTGATGGGGACGGCCGGGAA
>JAQVVW010000211.1 GCA_028698765.1 Methanoculleus sp.
ATGTACTGGTTTTCGCCCGGCGTCAGCGAAACTCACGACGAGGGCCTTGTTGACGATATCGGCCATCCGGTTTGAGCACTCAAGGATGGCACGCAAAAACTCCATACCTTCCTCGTTCAGTCCAAACTGGTCGGGGTTTTCGAGCATGAGGTAGAGGTAGCCTAAAATGGGCTGGAGAGGTGTCCTGAGTTCATGCGCTGCGACCGAGAGGAAACTGGTTCTCAGTTCAGCTTCGCTCTCCAGGGCAGTTGCTGCAGATCTCTCCCGGGGAACACTGATTGCTGCAACGGGCTCTTTTTCTTGATCGTCGTATGGCATGTGCTTTGGAATACCGCGGATAGTTTGTCTCGACTACGTTTCTCCCGAAGAAGCAGCGTGTTCAAAGGATGCTCCCGGGCATTGGTTGTCCCAACCTGTTTTCCAATGAGCTAACAGTACTTCTTCTCGAACACAGAGGGAAATCTTATGTGGTAGTTATTGTGAACAACCATATAAAATAGATCAAACGTATTTTTCTTTCGATACATGAATCGGATTGTCAGGAGCATCCCCGATGGACCTGGTAGTTAAATGGCAGTCCAGAAGAGCCTGATCAGGTTCGTTTCCATGTTACGGTTCTTCCAAAAAACAGCAAGAAGAACCCGGGCCGCGCGAGAGCAGGCGGATACCAACTGCCCGATATACCCATTTGAGAATGCAGCTTGCCCATCTCAGCAGGAAAACCAGTGCCTGGTACCGTAGGGAGCCCGGTAACCATGAGCGCCATAGCCGGGAAGACTGCGCAGCCATGATACACAGGGCGGCAACATGCAAGACGACCCCTTTCGGCAAGGAGGGCTCAAGCATCCGGTGAGCGCGATGACACCAATTCCTTCTGGATGGAGATTTGCCGGCCCTCGTTATCTGAATTGCGCCCCTGGACAGCGGGGCCGCATTCCCTGATGGGAGGTCTACCGATTGGTGTTGAAACGCTCCAGATGCCTGCCGCCCGCGGTTATTCGGGGACTGACTCCTGGTGGTCTACCCGGCATTTCGTCAGGGCCTGTAGACGCGGCCGCTGGGCCGGCACACGCATCCTCATCGCACCTCCCGCACAAAGGTATTTTATGTATGACAACAGATTAAGTGAGGTAAACGGGGCGCGAAAGCGCAATCGATGCACCTTCCGTCTCCGTTCGTGCACATCCGTGCGAGGGTTGCCAAGCCAGGTCAAAGGCGCTAGGTTGAGGGCCTAGTCTCGTAGGAGTTCGTGAGTTCGAATCTCACCCCTCGCATTCGATTTTTCAGACGTCCTATCCCGGCACCGCTTTCCCCCCGAGCCTTCGCGATTGCCGGAGCATAACCGTCATCGTGGCAACGCCGGACGCAAACGATCGTAATTTCCGCCTCAAGAACAGAGAAGAGAAGAGTGTTCCGGGGACTTACGCCAGCACTTCGTGGCGCTGATGGCAGCGTTCCTGCAGTTCGTTCCACTCTTCCGGGTGCTCCTCGGCCCACTCAAGGATCGCATGGACAATCCTGCCCCGCGACTCGGAATCTCCCCGGTAATTTACCAGGACGCAATTGACCACCACCTCGATCTCTCCTTCCTGATGCTGCCTGACTTCCACCATAGTGAAACCTCCTGATACACCCCTGGTGCTCATCTCCGGTGAAGATTCGACACCATATAATCCTGATCCTCCCCCGGCGGCGGCGACCGCGGATCGTGCGATTCGCCCCTATGGCGTGCCGCACACCGTCTTTTGCCGCGGGCCGCTTCCGGTGCCGCCGCCGCAGGGGTTATCGTGCCATGGAGGAGAACAATACGGGAAGTATCATGAGACTCGGCGTGCTCTTCTCCGGCGGGAAGGACTCCCTCTTCGCCTGCTGGAAGGCGATGCAGAAGGAGGAGGTGGTCTGCCTGATCACGATTGTCTCCAGAAACCCCGAGAGTTACATGTTCCACACCCCGAACATCCGCCTCGCCGCACTGCAGGCCGAAGCGGCGGGGCTCCCTCTCGTGGAGGTGGAGACGGCGGGGGAGGAGGAGACGGAACTCCTTGACCTTGAACGGGCTCTCCTCGCCGCCAGGGAGCGCTACGGGATCGAAGGGGTCGTCACCGGGGCGATCCTCTCGGTCTACCAGGCGACAAGGGTCCAGCGGATCTGCCGGGAACTGGGGCTCTGGTGCTTCAACCCGCTCTGGCTCGCCGACCAGGAGGCATACATGGAGGAACTCATCGACGCTGGCTTTACAGTCGTCATCCAGGGCGTCTTCTCCTCCCCCTTCGACGACTCCTGGCTCGGGAGGGAGATCGACCGTTCCACCCTCGACGAACTCCGGGCGATCGCCCGGAAGTACCAGGTCACCCTCACCGGCGAAGGGGGGGAGTTCGAGACGTTCGTCACCGACGCCCCCTTCTTTGCTCAAAGGATCGCGATAGAAGAGACATCGAAGGTCTACCGAAACCACAACGGCGTTCTGCGGATCGAGCGTGCGAGGCTGGTGGCGAAGTGATCCTGCTGATCGATCTCTGCTGCCGGGACGGCTCACTCTCCCGGGACGAGTTCGTCGCGCCTGTCGAACGACTGCTCTGCCGGATCGGCGTGCCGTTTGCGACCCGCCACTACACCGCCGTCGGTGCACCGGATCTCGAGGCCGCGGATGCGGCGATCCTCTGCGGCACGGCGCTGATGGACACCGGATTCATCGAGCATTCGTTCCGGTGGCTCACGACGTTCGAGCGGCCGGTGCTCGGCATATCCTCCGGCATGCGGGCGCTCGCGGCGGCATTTGGCGGCGGCACCGGGCCGTGCTGCGAGATCGGTATGGTCAACGTCCGGGTGCTCGCGCCCGACCCCCTCTTTGCCGGGCGAGAGGTGTTTTCCGCATATACGGTGCACGAGGACGCCGTGCAGGTGCCCGGAGAGTTCTTACCGCTCGCCGCCTCCGACCGCTGCGTCCAGGCGATCCGGCACCGCTCGCTCCCTCTCTACGGGCTCCTCTTCCACCCCGAGGTCAGGAACGAGTGGATCGTCGAGCGGTTCGTCGGGCTGACCGGCCGTCAGAGCCCGTAGCGGTTGATGGTGTTGATCAGGGCCGCGAACCCCTCCATCTCCTTCTCGAGGACGTCTGTTCGGGTCATGCCCATGCTCGTCTCCGCATCGGCGGTCAGCATCTCGGGCCCGCGCACCACCTCGCGGTCGACACCGTCGGCAGAGAGGATTTTTCTCGCTTCAGCGTCGTGGACGAACGCCCGGCCGGGGAGGATCACGACGTCTTCGAGCCTTCGGAGGTTCACCCCGGCGAGGTCGTCGGCGGTGATGAGGCAGGCGATCTCCTTTTTGACCGCAACGACCCTTGAGATCGAGCCGCGGATCGAAAGGACCCTCTGGATGAAGGGGGCAGCGACGCTCCCGGTGATCACCGTCGCACGCTTCCGGACACGGGGAAGTTTCTTCAAGAGGTCGGGCTCGTGGAGGATCGCGAACGGCGAGCCGATCGAGGGGTCGCCGAGCGGTGTCCCGCTGATCTTCATCGAGAACCGATCGTTCAAGTCGGTGACGAGCTCGTGGAACTCGTCGACGGTGTGGACCTGCTGCCCCTCGATGATGGGCGCGTTACCGAGGATCAGCCCCTGGTCGGTCCGGTTCGCGAACCGCATCAGGATCAGCCCTTTTGCGCCGCGCTCTTCGAGCCACGCGCAGGTCTCTTCGAGCACCTCGCCGTCGTTGACACCCGGGATGACGACCGCCGCGGCGTAGACGTCGATTGCGCCGCAGAGCCGGTCGAGAACCGCGAGCGAGGCCTCCGGCGTCGGGTCGTGCATCCACTGCCGCCGGAGTTCGGGGTCGGCGGCGAAGACGGTGTAGGAGACCTCGGAGAGGCCGTTCTCGATGAGGTGGTCGGG
>JAQVVW010000212.1 GCA_028698765.1 Methanoculleus sp.
GGCCCTGCGACGATATCGGGGTTGACGCAGGCCATCCCGATCCGCCACCCGGTCATGTTGTAGGTCTTCGAGAGCGAGTGCATCTTGATCCCGACCTCCATCGCGCCGTCGGCCTCAAGGAACGAGGGCGCCTTGTAGCCGTCGAAGGTGATCTCGGAGTAGGCGTTGTCGTGGACGACGACGATGTTGTGCTCCCGCGCAAACTCGACGACCTCCTCGAAGAACGAGAGCGGCGCGATTGCGGCGGTGGGGTTGTTCGGGTAGTTGATGAACATCAACTTCGCCTGCTTCACGACGTCGGCGGGGATATCCTCGAGGACCGGGAGGAAGTCGCTCTCGGCGCGGATGGGCAGTTCGTGGACCCTTCCTTCGGCAAAGAGCGTGGAGGTCTTGTAGACAGGGTATCCCGGGTCGGCGGCGAGGACGACTTCGCCGGGGTTGACGAAGGCTTCGGCGATGTGCGCGATGCCTTCCTTCGACCCGATGAGCGCGAGCGTCTCCTTCTTCGCGTCGAGGTCGACCCCGAACCGGTTCCGGTACCACTCCGCCACCGCCTCGCGGTAGGCGAGCATCCCGGTGTAGGAGGGGTAGTGGTGGTTCTTCGGGTCGCGGGCCGCGGTGCAGAGCGCCTCCACGATATGCGGCGGGGTGGGGAGGTCGGGGTCCCCGACCCCGAGGTCGATGACGTCGACACCCTGGCGTCGTTTCTCCTCTTTCATCTCGTCGATGCGGGCAAAGAGGTAAGGGGGAAGGTGATCCATGCGTCTCGAATACATCATCAACTATTGCGCACGGGAGCCTATGTATTTTCTCACTCCTATTTTTGGCCCCGGGGCCGCCCCGCGACCGGTAACGCTGATACGCTCCCGGAACCAACGCTTTAGTGGATATGAACGACCAGATAGAGCGCCCCGTGTATATGGATCACGCGGCGACGACATTCATGAAGCCCGAGGTCGTCGCGGCGATGGCCCCGTACCTCTCGGAGCACTTCGGCAACCCCTCGTCCCTGTACCGGTTTGCCGCCGAGCCCCGGGAGGGCGTCGAGACGGCGCGGCGGCAGGTGGCGGCGGCGATCGGCGCTGCATCCCCGGAGATCTTCTTCACCGCCGGGGGCACGGAGGCCGACAACTGGGCGATCAAAGGGGTCGCTCTTGCGAACCGGAAGCGCGGCAACCATATCGTCACCTCCGCGATCGAGCACCACGCCGTCCTCCACACCTGCGAGTGGCTGGAGAAGCAGGGGTTCTCGGTCACCTACCTCCCCGTCGACGGGTTCGGGCGGGTGGACCCGGAGGCGGTCGAAGCGGCGATCACCGATCGGACGATCCTCGTCTCGGTGATGACCGCAAATAACGAGATCGGGACAGTCCAGCCGGTTGCGGAGATCGGCCGCGTCGCGCACGATCACGGTGTACTCTTCCATACCGACGCCGTCCAGGCGATCGGGGCGGTGCCGATCGACGTCGATGCGATGAATATCGACCTCCTCTCCCTCTCCGGGCACAAGTTCTACGGCCCGAAGGGGACGGGGGCGCTCTATATCCGGAAGAATTCCCGGATTGAGACCCTGATCCACGGCGGCGGGCAGGAACGGCGACGGCGCGCCGGGACGGAGAACGTCCCCGGCATCGTCGGGCTCGGGCGGGCTATCGAACTCGCGACCGCCGATATCGCGGGGCACAACCGCCGCATCGCCGCGATGCGCGACCGGCTGGTCCGCGGCGTCCTCGACGCCATCCCGGACACCCGCCTGAACGGTCACCCGACCGAGCGGCTCGCGAACAACGCGAACTTCAGTTTCCGCTACGTCGAGGGGGAGTCGATCCTGCTGCTCCTCGACGGACGCGGGATCTGCGCGTCCACGGGAAGCGCCTGTTCCTCGGGGTCGCTTGACCCCTCGCACGTCCTGCTCGCGATCGGGCTCTCCCACGAGGAGGCGCACGGCTCGCTCCGGCTCACCCTCGGCGATGCGAACACGGAAGACGACGTCGATTATGTCCTCGAAGTGCTGCCGGAGGTGATCGGGCGGTTGCGGGAGATATCGCCGTTGACGCCTGCCTCCGGTCGGACGCCGGAGAACGGTTAAATACGGACGGTACGAAGGTAACATCATGGCTCTCCTGGAACTCGTCGTGGTCTTCTGCACCGCCCCCGCCGGCGAGGCGGAAGACCTAGCACAGGCGCTGGTCGATGCACGCCTCGCCGCATGCGTGAACGTCACCGGCGTGCAGTCCTTCTACCGGTGGGAGGGCGCGGTCCAGAACGAGGCCGAGCGGCTCCTCGTCGTGAAGACGCAGCACCGCCTGCTCGATCCGCTCATCGAGCGGATACGAGAACTGCATAGTTACGACCTCCCCGAGATCATCGCCATGCCCATCGTCGGCGGCTCCGCCCCGTACCTCGACTGGATCCGGGAGGAGACGGCCTGATGGAGATCGTCCGCCGCACCGGCATCCAGGTGACGGGCGAGGGCGCGCACGAGGTCAGTGACGCGATCATCGTCGAGGGCCGCGTCCGGCTCTTCCTGAACGGCGATCTCCTGACGACCCTGGTGGCGAGCCACGACCGTCTCGACGACCTCGGGGCGGGTTTCGTCATCAGCGAGGGGATCGTCGATGAGGTCGACTCGGTGAGCGTCTCGGGAAGCGACGTCCATATCACCGCCCCGGCCCGGCGGAACCCCGAACTCGCGACGGAGTCGTCCGGGGGCTCCTGCGCGCTCGGTGAACCGAGGACGGTCGAGTCGTCGATCACCATCACGGCGGACGGCATCCGTGCGGTCACGGCGGCGATCGAGTCCGAGACCTGGCAAAAGACCGGCGGCGTCCACTGCTCGGTGCTCTTCTGCGGCGGCGAACTCGTCACCCGTGCGTGCGATGTGGGGAGGCACAACACCGTCGACAAGGTCGTGGGCTACGCGGCCCTCCGGGGGCTCGACCGGTCGACCTGCATCCTCGGCTGCACGGGCAGGCAGCCGGCGGGGATGGTCGCGAAGGCGGCGAACGCGGGTATCCCGATCGTCGTCTCCCGCGCCGCCACGACTGACCGCGGCATCCTGACGGCGGAGAACGCAGGGCTCACCCTGGTCGGGTTCTCGCGGGGGGAGCGGTTCACGATCTATACGCACCCCGAGCGGGTGCCCGAAATCCTCGAAGAACTGGAGAAGACCACGAAATGACGGAGAAGAACGAACAGACCGCACTGCTCCTGCTCGGGTGCCCGCAGGTGCCCGTCCAGACGAGCATGGTGCTCTACCTGGCGCACGGCCTCTCAGAGCGGGGAATCCGGCCGGTGATCGCCGGGACGACGGCGGCACGAAGACTGATGGAGGTGGCTGACCCGGGCCGGCACTACCTCGGCGAGATGAACGATCTCGACGCGACAATCGACGAGATCACGGAGAAGAAGCGGGACTTCGACCTCTGCTTCGTCTTCATCCACAACGATTCCGGGATCGCGTATGCCGGGACGATGGCCTACATATCGAAGGCGCGGGTCTATGCGCTCATCTTCGGGGAGCACGCGGAAGAGCTCGCGGAGGAGATCGAGTTCCCCTGCGAGATCGTGGCGGCGAAGGCCACCCACAACCCGATGCCGCTGAAGCGGAGGCTCGAGGAGGTGATGCAGTGGGCGGATGTCTCGAAGCGATGAAACCCGAGATCATCCTCTCGCGGACGACATTCAAGGATGCACGGGAGTACATCAAGAAGAACGTCCGGGAGTACCACGAGGTCGAGCCGGGCTACAAGATCTTCGACGTCCATATCATCGGCGTTCCGCCGCTCTATGTCGGCGTAGAGGGCGAGGACCTCGTCTTCCCCTACACCAAACCCTGTCACGGGACGTTCGTGGTGAAGGTCGCCGGCGGCGAGGAGATCGCGCGG
>JAQVVW010000213.1 GCA_028698765.1 Methanoculleus sp.
CTCCCCGCGAGCCGCCTCCCTCGTATGGCGATAGCCACCACGGTCCACTGTTTCGGGCTTTTTCCTCGTTTCGCCCTTCCGAACGCCCATCGCAACTCCCACCTTCGGTGCTCGAACTCCTGTCCTACGGGCAGTCATTCCTAATGGTGCTCATGCACCTCCCTCCGGTCGGGTGCGACTATAACATATCCGGGGCCTTCGGGGCCGCCTCTTTCGAGAGTGCCACCGGAATGCCCCCGTCCGCGCTCCCGGCAACCTTCCCGTAAAACGCCTCGATCTCGTGGACGATTGCCTTCCAGTTGTACCTTGTCCGGACGAGTTCTTTCGCCTGCTCCCCGAGTTTTGCCCGCAGCGCCTCATCGGCAAGCAGACGCCCGATGACATCGGCGAGCGCCTCCGGCGTATACTCCGTATTGAACCCGACGGTGTCGTCGATCCACCCGAGCAGATCCCCTTTGCCCGTCGTCACGATGGGTGTCCCGCAGAGGCACGATTCGAGGAACGTCATGGGGAACCCGGTGAAACTCGGGGTCACGAAGACGTCGGCGTCGGTGTACGCGGCCATCTTCTCCTCCTTGCTCACGAACCCGGTGAAGATCACCCGGTCGTCGAGACCGAGCGACCCGACCCGCTGCCTGAACTCGTCGTTGTGGCCCATGTCCCCCCCCACCAGCATGAGAACCGCGTCGCCCTCCTCCCGCGCGACCACGGCAAACGAGCGGATCAGGAGATCGATCCCTTTCGTCGGGTCGAGTCTTCCCAGGTAGAGCACGACCTTCGCGGCGTCGCCGATCCCCCATGCCGCACGGAACCTGCCGCGAGCCGGAAGAGAGGGGTACTCGGCGAGGTCGATGCCGTTCGGGACGATCGCGATCTTCTCGTCGGCAACACCGAGCTCCTGGTACCGCTCCGCTTCCGTCTCGTTGAGCGCGATAACCCCCGCGGCGCCGAGGATCACCTTATCCGACCAGAACCGGTCGAAGAGCCGCTTCATCCGCGCAGAGCCCGTATCCTGCGGGAGCGCCCCGTGCGCCTGGAGGACGTAGGGTACGCCGTACTTCCTCGCGTAGTGCGAGGCGATGACGGTGAGCATGGTGCGGTGGTCGTGGATGTGGACGAGATCGAACCCGGCAACCTCTCTTCTTGCGACCGCCGGCATGCGGTAGGGCATCACCGGCGGGGTCACACCCGGGGCGTATTTTCGTAAGTTCTCAAAGTAATAGACGTCCATTCCGTCGACGGAGGTGACGCGGTTCGTCGGCAGATCATTCGGGTAGATGCTCCGGTTTGTCGTGTAGACGGTGATCTCGTGCCCGTTCTCGTGCAGGGCCCGGGAGATGTCGTATGCGACCCGTGCCACCCCGCCCGACTCCCAGAGCGGTTTGAAGAACGGGGTCACCTGTAATATCTTCATTCCAGATCCTCCTATGTTTCCTGTCTCAGCCGTCTCCGGATCATACCCGCGTAGCAGTTCAGGCAGAATGGCGTCACCAGCCAGACCCCGCACTCGATCAAGGGCGCAAGCCCGTGCTGCCGGATCCGGTAGCGGTAACTCTCCAGGTTGTACAGCAAGTAGTCCTCGCCGATCTCTTCAAACCACCACCCGCGGGTGACGCCCCCGTTATACACCCTCTCGGAGCACTTCGCTATCCAGCGCTCCACCAGTTCCCGTGTCCGCCCCTCCGCCATCTCGGGCTGGAAGTCGCTGTTGATGACGCAGGGAATGGTCGTGTAGTCACGGATGCCGTGCCGGTCGAAGTCCACCGAGAGGATCATGGTGCTGTTGATCCCCTCCTTGAAGATCTCGGTATCGAACTGGAAGTTCCCGAGTGAATACGCGATCAGGCCGTCTTTGTACCGTTCCAGCCCCTGGATGGTATGCGAGTGGTGCCCGAGGACCAGGGTTGCCCCGTTCTCGATGAAGGCGTGAGCAAGCCCGACCTGGTCGGGCGAGGGGTAGTAGGTGTTCTCGATCCCCCAGTGCAGGGAGACGACGATGTGGTCGGTGCGTTCCTTCAGCGCCCTGATATCTTCGATGACGCTCTTCCTCTTCAGTTTGGCCACGGTGACCCCCGGCGGCGACCGGAACCTTCCGGTCGTGTATGCGAGGAAGCCGAACCGGATCCCGTTCCGCTCCACGATCAGCCCCGGGGGTTCTTCATCGCCTCTCCCCCCTCCGACGTAGGCGATGCCGCGGGCTTCAAGCCCTTCGAGGGTCTTCTCAAACCCCTCCCGGCCCATATCGAGCGTGTGGTTGTTCGCCACGCTGAGAATGTCGAACCCGGCTTCTTTGAGGTACCCGGCCGCCTCCGGGGGGGTTGTATTGACCCAGCGTTTCTTCCTCTCGGTTCCGCTCTCGGAGAGCACCGTCTCCAGGTTCCCGAAGAGCAGGTCCTTCTGCCGGAGTTCATGCCGAACCAGATCAAAAGGCCTCTTGCCGTTCCTCATCCAGAGCAGCACGTCTCCGACCGCTCGCAGCCGCACCGATGTCACACCGCTCCTCCTGCAGCCTCTCTGCCCGGGACGGAGGATCCGGGCCAGCAGCCGGTCTTCATCGCCACTCCGGAGCCCTCCATCCCATCGAGCCGGAGCGGTTGAACTCTGCCGGCGTCTCCGAGAGATACTGTCGTGTACGGGTAATCGTGAATACTGCCTTCCCTCCCCGGTACGTTGAGTCCCTGACAGGCGATGCGACAATATATATTTTACCCTGATCGTGACCCTCGGTATGCGTATCCTGACGCATACGGCTTTTCGGGGCCTCCCAGATCTCGGCGGGATGATGCGGCGCCGGCAACGATGGAACCCGCGGTGCCGAACCATTAACTGCTCGTGCACCGAGTATGTACCTTGATCCCCGGGCGGCAGATGATGAGAGTTACCCCCACTGAACGGTGATGAAGCAGGGGACTGATGCCGCATTGTTCTCCTTTCCGCGAATACCCATCAAGCTGGCAGCGAAGTCTCCTTAGCGAAGGCGCAGGACAGCTCTACTCGGAGTGAGTGGTCGGCATCTTCCAGAGCAGTCCGGTTCAGGCTGACTTCGCACCCGAGCCCTTCAGCAATCATGCATGCGATCAGGCTGCAGATCGAGCATGGACAGAGCATGCAGAACTCAGGGGACTCCGCGTGAAGCGAAGCGCAGCCCGAAAAGAGCAGATAGTTGTGCAGCGTGAAGATTACCCGATCACCTTCTCTCCGGATGTCCATCCACTCGGTAACCGAAAGAGTTTCCTCACACACCTCGCGGATCGCTCCCATGAGCAGACTGTAATCCTTTGGGAGGGCGAGATCGTTGTCATTTTTTAGGTCATCCAGGAGGGGAGCCGCCAGGGGAGGGGTCAGGATGCCCGTGCTCCCGTTATGGTACGCGAATCCGCCTCCTTCAGCCGCAAAGGATCTGTAATCGGACCGGGTCGAAGTGAATTGCATGACTCTCCCACCTTCGCTCTCCGGTGGAAGAAAAACCGCGGGCCCGGAGCCGCCCATGTCACGGATGATGTGGCCGAGAGTAGGGATGCCCTGCACGGAGAGTCGGCCGGCAAGCCGTGCATCTATGGGTTTATCTCCGCTGAGAGCGAAGAGAAAGCCTCCTCCGATGAAACAGGTCGCGCTCAGCATGAGGAACGGGCTTTGCATGTATTCCTGCGGATCGGTGAGTATGGCTGCAAGGATAAGCAGAGGTGCAAAACCGATGAGGAGGTAGGAGCCGATTCTGTAATGGTTATACCCGTTCATTGTCATACCCGGTATCTAAGGGCAACCCGTTGGATAGGGAGTGGAACGTCCCTTGCATGCTGGTCAACTCAAGTATTCGATCAGCTCCAGTACTCTCAGGAAAATGATCAGACAAAAAAGCGCCGCACAAACAATTCCCATACG
>JAQVVW010000214.1 GCA_028698765.1 Methanoculleus sp.
CCGTTCGAGGCCTCGGCCCTGCCGACGACCGTGGCCTCGGGCGGGACGAGGTCGCTCCATACCGTCTCGTACTGCTTCGGTGAGGTGACGGAGAGGAACGTCGAGGTCTCGACCGGTTCCTCCCCGGCGCTCGCCGGGGCCACGGCTGATATCAGCACGAAGATACAGAGGATTGTCAGAATATTTCGTGTCATAGTCCAGCTCCTTGAAAGAGCGATGGGGAGGGATCGTTTATACTCTTTCTGTGCCGTTCGTCTCCGCGTACACAACCCTCTCCGCCAGGGCGATCTCCCGCGGAGGAAAGACGACCAGCGCCCGGGGGTCCTCGTCGATGGCGATCGGCGTCCGGTTTTCGTCCGGCGGGTCCCTCGGGTAGATCTCGATGGTGTTCCAGACCTCCGTGGTGGCAAAGGAGATGAACTCCAGCGGCCGCAGGGTGCCGTTCTCGACGGCGTAGATGTTTTTGTAGGTGTCGTCGTAGGTCCGGTTCTGCTCGTGGTAGAAGATCTTCAGGCTCATTCCCTTCATGCCGTAGGAGATTTGGTCGAACGGGATATCGTCGACGGCGGCGAGGGCTCCGAGCGGGTGGGCGTGAGGAGGGCGGTGATCGAGCCGCTGGGACGAGAGGTAGGTGCTCCCGTTTTTGAGGACGAAGGCGGAGTGGACCCAGGGCTCCCCCTCCATGTCGGCAAAGAACGAGAACTGGATGTAGGTGAACGAGCCGTTCGCATCAAAATCCATGACGAGCAGCGGCGACCTCGCCGTCTGGTTATCGAACGGGATCTCGGCCTCCATCGCCTCCCAGATCTCGATGAACGGGGGGTTGTACCGCTCCGCCGGGAGGACGGGGACGGTTTCGTAGTGAATCGTCTCGTAGCCGGGCGGGACGTAGGAGGCACGCCAGAGGACGAAGACCAGCACGATAACGATGCCGAGCGCCAGCCACCGTTCTCTCATGCGTTCGCGCTCCCGGCGATGAGGTAGCCGCCGTCCGACGTGCCGATGCCCCTGAGCGAGTGGAGGTCGATCGGCTGCTCCCGCCGCCAGATCTCGTGGTCCGTGATGTCTCTGCCGACGAGCGTGACGCCCGTGCCGGCGGCGGTGACCGAGAGGTAGCTGTTCTCTGCCGGGATCACGGCACCGCCGCTGCCCTCGATGGCATGGTGGCCCGTCACCTCGCCGTCGTCGTTGAGCGTAGCGAGGTAACCGTGGCTGACCCGTTCGGTGCCGCCCCAGAAGTTCCCGGAGTGGGTCACCGACCGGTAGAGAACCGCGAACTCTCCCGGCGCCGTCTCCCGGACACCCAGGAGTTCGTTGAACCCCCCGCTCCCGAAGTCCCGTGTCCAGAGGACGGTGCCGTTCTCGTCCAGGCGAACGGCCTGCGGGTAGGTCTCGACATCGCCGCCGGCGGAGGCGCTCTGTCCCTCTACAAAGACGAGCGCCCCACCCCCGTGGGCCTGATAGATCGGATGGTAGTTGATGCCGCCGTCGAGCGAGACCTCCCAGAGCCGGGTGCCGTTCTTGTCAAAGCAGGCAATCTTATCCTCCCACGCCGCGACGTAGCGATCGCCCTGAGCGAGGAGGGAGACGGGCACCATCCCCTGGTCTTCGCCGGCGAACAACCGTTTCCAGAGCACCTCGCCCCCGGCATCGACGCGGACGATTCCGGGCATCTCCGTGGCCGCGAGGAACCCGCTACCGGGCGCCAGGACGAGCGCGGTCACGCGGCCGTATCCGGCTTTGACGGCCAGCCGGCCGCGGGCGTCTCCATGCTCGCCGTAGATGAGGATATGCGCCGTGCTCCCCTCCCGGCCGTACTCCGTGACCGCGAGGGCGTAGCCTCCCGGGTACTCGATGAGGACGTCGGGCCGGTCGTAGGCGGCGATATCCACCCGCGCCTCCCACTCGACGTCGCCTGCGGCGGATACCTTGAGAACCAGGATGTCGGTCTCCGGCGCGGGCTCGCCGCCGGAGTAGGGGACGGGCGGGATGACGTCCACGGCGATCCCGGCCGTCGCGATGAGCGGCGTGACGGCGATGAACGCGACGACGACCACTGCAACCGGGAGAAGGTCGCGGTGCGGCCGCACCTGATCGAGGAACGACGCGACCAGCCCCCCGAGCCCGGCGACGAGCGTCGCGCCGCCGACGAGGAGGAGAACCTGCCCCGGGGCCGCGGCGAGCGACTGGAGGAGGTAGGCGGGGTTGCCCACGAAGAGGAGCGTCCGGGCGACGACTCCGGCGGTCGCGCCGGCGAGAAGGGCGGAGAGGAGCCGGGTGCGGCGCGAGGCGGTGCTCGCGTATGCCGCAAGGAACCCGGCGAAGAAGAGGACCAGCAGGATCGAGACGAACGTCTGCGTGATCCCCACCCCCAGAAGGCCCTGGTTGTAGGCGGACAGGGCGCTCCAGCACCGCGAGAGCGCTCCCACCACCCCGGGGACGGCCGCCCCGGCAAGGAGTCCGGTGCCGACCGGGATGGCGACGATGCGGATCCGGCCCGTTCCAGGCGCTTCTCCCTCCATCATAGTGGGAGATGGGACGCGGGATTATATACGGTTTCTGTGCCGGCCGTCTACCCGCGAGCCCCGATTTCCCTGCAGCCGGGCAGGAAGGGGCGCGGACAAAGCGTAAAGGTCAAGGGCCTTTGCTCCCATTGCTGTAACATGCGACGCTGGCCGGCTGCTCTCCTGCTTCTCCTTCTGGTCGCTCTCCCCGCCCCTGCGGCCGCCGGGTATACCATCAGTTCGGCCAGGGACTACGTGCCCGACCGTCCGCCACAGGATATGACACCCATCGAGTGGTGGCAGGTCCCGCCCCAGATCCTGATTACCAGCCTGCTCATCGGAGCCCCTCCTGAACTCCTGGTCGTCGTTAATGTCCTGTTCCTTCTGAACGTCTGGCTCTTCTTCGGCTACCGCCGGATTGAAAAAAACGCCGCACTCGAGCACGAGACCAGGACGGCGATCTACGACCACATCTGTGCTCACCCGGGCATCCGCCTCGGCACCCTCGCCGAGGATCTCGGGGTGAACCGCGGAACCTTACGGTATCACCTCGGGAGACTGCAGGAGTTCGGGATGGTCACTGCAGCCGCCGTCGGTGGACAGACGGGCTACTTTGAGAACCGGCAGAGGTACTCAGAACTCGAAGCGAAGGTGCTCATCCACCTCAAGAACCCAAACACCCGGGAGATCCTCTTCACGCTGCTGGAGAAACCGGGGGCGTCGCGGCGGGACCTTGTCGAACGGCTCGGGATCACCGCCTCGTCGGTCTCGTGGCACCTGCGGCGCCTGAGGACCGGTGGGATCGTGAGCCGGGAGGGGGCGGGAGGGGAGGTCTGGTATTTCCTCTCCGGTGAGGCGGCGGCGGTCGTCGGGGAACAGGTGGGCGGCGGGACGGCGAAGTCCGGGGATTGCCGGGACACTGAGAGGCGTGAAGGAGCGGGTGCCGGGATCGGTGGATGAAAGGGTCGTATTCAGGTTTAAGGGAATGCTCGGACCTGCGGGGAGCGTCGAAAAGGAATTAGCGAATATGATCGCTACTTCCCGAAAAAAGCCCTAAGTTTCAGCAAAACCCTGCCCGGCAGATCGGCGAGGAGTACCGCTTCAGGCGTGCCGGGGAGCGCCTCCCCTTCGCCGAACCGGAACCCGAAGGAGTCCTCGATGGTCTGCCTTGCCGTCGTCCCGACGTTGTCGGTGACCCCGGGCAGGAAGCCGACCTCGATCGCGTGGTCAAGGTCGGCCGGTCCACGGAGTACCCCTGGACGACGGGGTTGCTGAGCTGCGCGCCGGTCCCCCCGAGAGTTCCTCGGGGGAGAAGTCCCTCTGAGCGGTCGCTATGGTATAGACGTCGACGAGGTGCAAGATCGGAAGAGCG
>JAQVVW010000215.1 GCA_028698765.1 Methanoculleus sp.
GAGGGTGATCGCCGCTCCCTGGTCGCGGAAGACGGAGAGGAGCCCTTCAAGGGTCTCCGGGCGGCACCGGGCCGGGGTCGCGACGATCGTCTGGCCCTGGAGCGACGCAGCGCCCGGCCCGAACATCGGGTGGAGCCCGATAACCTCCGCGCGGGAGGCGAGCATCGCCCGGACGGGCTCGACCTTGAGGGAGGTGAGGTCGCAGATGACCTGCTCCTCCGAGAGGAACGGCGCAACCTCGCGGATCACCCCGACGGTGGCGCGGATCGGCACCGAGATCACCACAAAGTCCGCCATATCCGCGACGTCCCGGTTGGAAAGCGACGTCTTCGTCCCGGAGACGATCGTCTCCCACCCGGCGGTCTCAAAGACCCCCGCAAAGAACTGGCCCATCTGCCCCGTGCCGCCGATGATGCCTGCAAGCATTGACGTCACTTCTCCAGGATCGTCTCTTTGACGGCGATGCCGAAGTGCCGCCCGCCCTCCGCGACGCTGCCGAGCACCTTATCCCCGACCGCGAGGGCGGCGACCGATACGGCCGTCCCGTCCTCCCGGACGAGCCGGATCGTCTCGGCGTTCTGGAGAACCAGGCTCACCGCTCTGTCGCCTGCCTTCGCCTCGACAAGGAGGAGGGGGCGGCGCTCGATCTTCACCCGGCCGACGACCGCGTCATGGGTCGTGCCGGTATGCTCCGCGACGAGCACTTTATCGCCCACCGCGAGGTCGGCGAGGTACGCGGTCTTTCCGCCGGGGAGGAGGATATAGGCGTGCACCGCCCCGGCGTTCACCCGGAACGGGCGCGGCGCCACGTAGGGGTTCTCCAGGGTCTCGGGGTGCACCATCAGGAACGCCGATGAGGTGTTGCCGACGAGCATCCCTTCCCCGTCGGCGAGGATCGAGCAGGTGTCGACGCAGACCCGGTCCCCCATCCCGACGGGGACGATCCGGGTCACCTCGAACGGGACGAGCGGAACCTCTTCGCCGGCGCTGGCGATCGTCTTCGCCACCCGCCGGACCTCCGCCGGATCGTCGGTCGAGAGAAGGATGCCCGCCGCTCCGCGTTCGAGGACGGTCAGGGCGACCTTCGCCTCGTCGGCGCTTCCGACCGCGGCGATGATCCGGTCGGACTGCGCGACGAGGTTCTCGAGCGGGATGACCGTCCAGTCTCCTGTCCTGACGATGACGTAGCCCTCGCGGGAGAGCCGGAGCGCCTCCTCCTCGGACTCCTTGTCGACGATCTCGATCTCGAAGACGTCTTCTCCAGGTACAAGGTCGCCGTTCTCTGCGATCGTCGTCACCCGGCCGAGTTCCCGGACACGTTCCGCGTCGTCCACGACCAGAGCATCGGCACCGCTTTCGAGCGCGGTCGTCGCGAGATCCTTTCTCCACGGCCTGATATCAACCCAGAACCGCTTCATCGCTCCGTCTCCAGGGCTTCGGCCGCGCTTTTGCCCTCGTGCACCACCCGGGATATCGCAGCGATGAACCGGGCGGGGTCGTTGCGCTGGAAGGCGTTCCTGCCCATGCAGACGCCTGCCGCGCCCGCATCGATCGCGTTCCGGATGGTCGTGAGCGTCTCGATATCCCCGCCCTTCTCGCCGCCGGCGATCATCACCGGCACCGAGCAGGCGGCGGTGATCCGGCGGAACGTCTCCGGATCCCCGGTGTAGTTCGTCTTGATCAGGTCGGCCCCGAGTTCTTCCGCCACCCTGACGCAGTGCCCGACCGACTGCGGCGATACGGGATCGATCCCCTTGCCGCGGGGGTAGATCATGATCAGGAGCGGCATCCCCCAGCGGTTGCAGTCGCGCACCACCTCGCCCGCCGATTCGAGCATCCGCGACTCGTTCGGCGCGCCGAGGTTGATGTGGATCGAGACCGCATCGCCGCCGAGCGCGACCGCCTCCTCCACGGTGCAGACGAGCACCTTGTCGTTCGGGTCGGGGTTCATCGATGTGCTCGCCGAGAGGTGCACGATGAGCCCGATATCCTTTCCGCGCTTCCGGTGCCCTCCCTTCACCATGCCCTTGTGGAGGACGATGGCGTTTGCTCCCCCTTCGCTCACCGCGTTGACCGTCTCCGTCATGTTGCAGAGCCCTTCGATCTGGCCCATCGTGAACCCGTGATCCATGGGAATGATCACGGCACGGCCGGTGTTCCTGTCCATTATCCGCTCAAGGCGGATCTCTTTTCCAATCATGTTATCACGTCCTCAAGATCTCAACTGCTTCCTCTGCCGATCGCCCTTCATGAATGATCAGTGCGGCGGCACGGATAAGGCGATTGGGCGCCGGATGCTGGAAGGCGTTCCTCCCGATCGATATCCCGGCGGCACCCCCCTCCATCGCGCCCTCGACCAGGTCGAGGATCGCCCGCTCATCGGTCTTCGAACCGCCCGCGACCACGACCGGCACCGGGCACCCTCTCGTTACTTCCCGGAACGAGTCGGGATCGCCGGTGTAGACGGTCTTGACGATATCGGCACCGAACTCCGCCGCCACCCGCGCGGAGAGTTTGACGCACTCGAGGTCATGCTCGTCCGCTACCTTCCTGCCCCGCGGGTACATCATCGCGAGGAGCGGCATCCCCCACTCCATGCAGGCGACCGCGACTCTGCCCAGGTCTTCGAGCATCTGCGCCTCGGAGTCGGCGCCGACGTTGATGTGCACCGAGACGCCGTCAGCACCCATTTTTAAGGCATTCGTGACGGTGTTCACGAGAACCTTGTCGTTCGGGTCGGGTCCGATGCTGGTGCTCGCGGAGAGATGCATGATCAGGCCGACGTCCCGCCCGTGCCCCCGGTGCCCGTGCAGCGCAAGCCCCACGTGGCCGATGACCGCGTTCGCGCCGCCCTCGGCGACCAGGTCGATGGTCTTCCCCATATCGACCAGTCCCGGGATGGGGCCGAGCGTCACCCCGTGGTCGAGCGGCACGATGATGGTCCTGCCGGTGTTCCGATCCATAATACGTTCCAGACGAATCTCTTTTCCTCTCATACCCATAGTCCTCCCCGGATTTTGATGATACTGTCTTTCCGGGAGTGATTAAAACTGGATAAACCAGGCAAAATAGCGATAGAACGCTGCCGCTCCAGAGTTACGGATGTCGGCTGTCGAAAACTGGCAGATCGCTTCTGCGTACGCGGCGGTTACTTCGTTAACCGAGATAAAAGCGGTCACCGGCGAAAAAACATCCACCACGCATTGGCAGTACCATTACTGTGTTCTCGTATAAATATATGCCGGATTCGCACGCGGGAGGAGGATCCGGGGTAGGAGATGGCCCGGCGGAAAAAAGTATGGCGGTTTGCCTTATTTCCGGCTCTTCTTGAACGATATGACGTCGCCGACCGTCATAGTCACCCGGCCGGGTCCGCCCGTGGAGGCGCCGTCTTCGGCCGAGTCGATCAGCCTGATATTGAGTGCTTTCTCAAGTTTCTTCCGGACGTCGTCTTCGGGGATGAGGTCGCCCTTCTCGATCTTCTTGACCAGGATCTCACGCTCCTTGATCTCCTGTGCAAGATCGAGCGCGGACCACTCCTTCTCCTCCCGGGCTGCCCGGATACGGTCGGCGTAATCTTCGACGAGTTCTCCTTCCATCAGGTCAAAGACGTCCCGGCCCCTCCTCCGGGGGGCCTGTGGGGCGGCACTTCCCGGCTTCGCCTGCGGGGCACCTCTTCGGCGCGATTGCTGGACTTCTGTACCGTGTTTCGCACATCGCGTGCAGACGCAGAGTTCTGCACCCTCGATCTGGATGGTTTTCGACGGCCCCGTGATAGGAACGCCGCATAGTTCGCACTGCATAAGTCTCGCAAACAATTTTATATTCATTTTAACCTATATAATTAATCGAGGAGACCCATGGGAGATAT
>JAQVVW010000216.1 GCA_028698765.1 Methanoculleus sp.
CCCCGATCGTCTCCGGGCCCCTCGCGTATGGTCTTGTGCAGGCTGTTTCGCTCCGGCACTCCGGTATATCGACCCGGTCGCCCCACCAGAGCACGACGATGTGGCTGAACCCCTCCAGTCCCTGGAGCGCGGGCCGGAACCGTCCGGCAACCTCGATCGAGAACGATTCGCCGTCGGCATGCACGATGCCGACCGGCTTTACGATGAAGGTGCGCGTGTCCATGACTCAGGGTTGGCGCAGGAGGATAAATAGGGCCTGAGTCTCCCCCGGGGGAGAGTTGCGAAACTGTCGGGGGGGCATGCCGCCTGGACGAACCGGAGTAATACGAACCCGCGGAGAGAAACCGGTGGGATACAAACGACCCAAAAAAGCGCATGCGAGAGGCCGGATTCGAACCGGCGAACTCCTACGAGACCAGGCCCTGAACCTGGCGCCTTTGACCTGGCTTGGCAACTCTCGCGCGATTGTGTGGCGAATCTCTGCCGTTGGCGCGTCCCGGCGTTCCTCGCGCCTAATACTCTAGCATCTCCAACAAAATAAAGGTAATCACTCCCGGCACACTCCGGTGCCGGGAGAGTTGTGGGAGTTGTTGTCCATAAACCGCCGCATCTCCAGTTCGCGCAGTTCGTGCCGCCTGATCTTGCCGGAGATGGTCTTCGGGAGCGACTCCACGAACTCGATCAGGCGCGGGTATTTGTACGGCGCCGTCACGCGCTTGACCTGCTTCTGGATATCCTTGACCAGCGACTCCGTGGGCCGGTAGCCGGGCTTTAAGACGATGAAGGCCTTGACGACCAGCCCGCGGAGCACATCGGGCGACCCGACGACCGCCGCTTCCTGGACGGCCGGGTGCTCCATGAGGGCGCTCTCGACCTCGAACGGCCCGATCCGGTATCCCGAAGACTTGATGACGTCGTCGTCGCGCCCGATGAACCAGAAGTAGCCGTCCTCGTCCATATAGGCCTTGTCGCCGGTGTAGTAGAACCCGCCCGAGAAGACCTTGCAGTTCTCTTCGTTGTTATTGAGGTAACCGGAGAAGAGCCCGACCGGCCGGGGATCGACCTTGATCGCGATCCGCCCTTCCTCCCCGACGCCCACCGGGTTGCCGTTGTCGTCGAGGAGCTCGATATGCCAGCCCGGCATCGGCCTTCCCATCGAGCCGGGCTTGGGTTTCATGCCGGGAAGCGTCCCGATGCAGAGCACCGTCTCGGTCTGGCCGTAGCCCTCGTAGATCGTCCTCCCGGTCCCCTCCTGCCATGCCCGGATCACCTCGGGGTTGAGGGCTTCACCGGCGCTGCAGCAGTGGCGCATGTCGGCAAGATCGAACTTGTCCAGGTCGGCGAGGATCAGCATCCGGTAGATGGTCGGGGGGCAGCAGAACGTCGTGATCCCGTACTTCTCCAGCAGCGGGAGGATCTCGGTGGCATGGAACCGGCCCCGGATGTCGTAGACGAAGATGCAGGCGCCGACGATCCACTGGCCGAAGAGTTTCCCCCACGCGCTCTTCCCCCAGCCTGTATCGGAGATGGTGAGGTGCAGGTCATTCGGGTGCAGGTCGTGCCATAACTGCGCGGTGACGAGGTGCCCGAGCGGGTAGGAGTGGTCGTGGACCACCATCTTCGGCTCGCCGGTGGTACCGGAGGTGAAGAAGATCAGCAGCGGGTCCGTCGACCGGGTCCGGTGCATCCCCGGGAGGTTCACCAGTTTGTGCGAGCAGGGCGCGGGGTAGTCGAGTTCGACGGGGTAGCTGACCCACCCGTCCCGCACGCCGTCGATCATCAGCCGGACGGCAAGCGTGGGGCACTCTTCGCGGATCTCCTCGACCTTGTCCGCGTGCTCGGCCATGGTGATGATCATCCTGATGTCGGCCGCCTGGATGCGGTACTCCAGGTCCTTGGGGGTCAGCATCGTCGTCGCGGGGCAGTAGACTGCGCCGAGTTTGATGAGCGCGATGACGAAGATCCACCATTCGGGCGTCCGGGGGAGCATCAGCATCACCCGGTCGCCTTTCTTGATGCCGTATTTCAGGCAGATGTTGACGGCCTGGTTCGAGAGGCGCATGAGGTCGAAGAAGGTGTATTTCTTCTCGTTTCCCTTTTGGTCGACCCAGATCATCGCCAGTTTGTTCCGGTCCTTCTTCGCCCACGCGTCGATCACGTCGAAGCCGAAGTTATAGTAGTCAGGGACGTCTATCTTGAATCCGGCGCATAGGTCCTCGTAGGACGGCGTTTTTTGTTCTTCATCAGCCATAACGCGATCAATAGAAGGTTGCGCGTTTATGGTTTATAGCATTCACGAAGGTGAAGCGGGCTCCATAATCCGGAATGGGCATAAAGATTACCCATTAGTATTATGGTTCAAAAAACGATACTCATATCAATGGCTGAGAAGGGATACGAGTCACTGAAAATTGAGAACATCGTTGCCTCAGGGGTGATTGCCGACTCAATCGACCTCGAAAGTGTATCTGGAAAAATAAAAAACTGCGAACTGAATACAAAGAGGTTCCCCGGGGCGGTGTACCGCATCGAAAACCCCAAGATCGCATCCCTGATATTCTCCTCAGGAAAAGTGGTGCTTACCGGAATCAGGAAGAAATCCGACCTCCGACCGGGCCTGGAGATCATCATGAATTCGCTGCGGGATGCCGGTGTGGATACCTACGATGTGCCCCAGGTTGCGATCACGAACATGGTCTGCTCGTATGACATGGGCAGGTACATCAACCTGAACAAGGTGGTCATCACCCTCAACCTCGAGAACATCGAGTATGAGCCCGAGCAGTTCCCGGGGCTTGTCTACCGCATCGAGAATCCGAAGATCGTCGCTCTTCTCTTCAGTTCCGGCAAGATCATCCTTACCGGCGGGAAGAATATCGAGGATATCAAGAGAGGGCTCGATTTCCTGGAGCAGCGGCTCGAAAATATTATGTGAGGCTGTTTTTTTCCGTTACGTTCTTTTTGCCGGGGGCGGAGGCCCCTTGATTTTTTAGGCGGGATCTGGTTCGCCTATCAGGGCATCCTGCCTGTATGTGCCCGTTATATCCGCATCCGATGGCGCTCGTGCTCCAGGCGTGCCGTCGATCTTACTCAAGAGCGCTGCTCTTCGAAGCGCCACAAACTCCCGTGCACGGCTTTCCAGTGGGTATCGCCATTGGGGGTGGCGGCTCGCGGGGAGGGGGGAGCATCCTCCCTCCCCTGTCTCTACCCTGTAAGGCTATGCCTGTGCCCCCCCCACCCCGCCCGGCCTCCGGCCTCCTCCCCCCCCCCTTGGGGCGGGGGCAGTTCATGGCGATACTCCCCCGGTCCACGGTACCGGACTTTTCCATAGTTTCTGCCGCCTTCCAGCCACAGGCTATACCCAGACCACCGCCAGGTGCGCCTCACGCGCCCGCAGAACCCCCATTACCAATACCGGTGCGTCTTCACGTAGTTCCGCTCGGCCTTGAGGATCTCCCGGTAGAAGGCGTCCCCTTCGGTCAGGGTTGCGAGGATCCTTGAGGCCGCTTCCGGCCCGACGCCTTTTGCCACGAGGGCGGTCACCGCTTTCTTTCCGCTGGAGAGGACTATGTTAGCGTTGCGGAGGAACCTGATCTCGATCGCCCGCTCCTCTTCGGACTTGTTCTTCTTCTTCACCGCCGGGATGAGGTCTTCGTCCCAGGGTTTCAGCGCCGCGATGAGGCGAGCGTTGCAGAGGGGGCACTGCGGCCTATCAGGGACGCGCTCGATGACCGTCCGGCTCTTCCACTTCCGGCAGTGCATGCAGAAGAGGACGACCTCCTCCTTCTCAAGGCGGCGCGCGAGCGTCCCGATCACCGCCTGGTCGACCATCGGCGGCGGGATCATGTCCCGCGAGGACGAG
>JAQVVW010000217.1 GCA_028698765.1 Methanoculleus sp.
CGGCATCGGCGGGGTGTGTTGGGACGAACGTGAGTGAAAACGGACCGGCTGCACCGACGCCGCCGGAGGCGACGGCGTCACCCGGGGAGACCCCGGCCCAACCGTCGTCGGACGGCCGGATCGGCGAGGGGGAAGCGCGTTCGCTTGCCGCGGCCGCACTGGAACGGGAGATCCCCGGGATCCGGATCGAACGAATGGTCGCCGAGCCGTACGATGTCCAGACTTATGGCGACGTCTGGCGATTCCGGGTGAAAGCGGAAGACGACCGCGATCCTGCAGACGATATCATGGTATCGATTGATGCTGTCGACGGGGAGATGGTGCATTTCCAGGATGGCCGTGACTATTTCCGGTCTGCCGACCCTGCAATCACGATCGATGCGGCGGAAGAGATCGCCGATGCGTATCTCCGGGAGCGAAACGAGAGTTCGAGTGTCGTGAAGACCGACGCCGCGCTCTCTATGGTAGATACGCCACTGGGTTCGCGAAACGGCCCGTATCATTTCGTGTATCACCGCTCGATCGACGGCGTCCTCTGCCGGTTCGACACGATCATCCTTGCGATCGATTCGGTCAGCGGCCGCGTCGTCTCTTACTCTAAATTCTGGAAAGTATCAAACAACGACATCATGGCCGATCCGGAACCTTCGATCTCGGAAGACGCGGTACAGGAACGGGTTCTGGCGTATCTCCACGATACCTACGGTAAGAAACCCGGCGAGTTCGTCATCCGGTCGACAGAGCTGCGGTGGTACGACCTGATCGCACGGCAACGCCCATCAAAGGAACCGGTCGCGGTGCCTCTTGCCTGGCACATCACGTTCGACGACGAGCGGTACCGCTCGCAGGATCCGCCACGGGCGGCTGAAATATGGATGAACGCCCATTCTGGAGAAGTTCTTTCTGCAAATTACAACCCGGGGTGGTAGTAGTCCGGTGGAAGACGAGAGAATGGCAGACCGGGTATCCGGTCCGAATCGCACGCTCCTCGTGGCCGGGAAAGAGTTTGCCGACCACCTCGCGAGCCGGCGGTTCACCCTTGTCCTCCTCCTCTTCCTGATCCTCTGCTCCGTCTCCCTCTACGAGGGCGTCGAGAACTACAGCGAAAAACTCGCGGCATACTCCGACGGTACCGCGCCGGTGCCGAAATTCCTGGGTTATCCCGGGTGGATGCCGGAGAAGCCCTCCCTCCTCACGGTCTTCCTCAACCTCTCCTCGATGGTCGCGAGTTACGGCCCGCTGCTTGCGATCGCGACCGGGTTCGACCTGATCACGCGGGAACGCTGGTCGGGCTCGCTCAAAACCCTCCTTTCCCGCCCGGTTTTCCGCGACGAGGTGATCACCGGCAAGGCACTCGGCGGGTTCGCCGCCCTGACGCTGGCGATGAGCATCGCGATTCTCATCGCGCTGGCGCTCCTCCTGCTCTTTGCAATCGTTCCCTCACCAGCCGAGCTCGGAGCGATCCTGGCCTTCTGGCTCGTTTCGCTGGTCTACCTCTTCACGTTCTTCTCGGTCGCTCTCCTCGCCTCGGCGGTCGCTGCCGATAGCGGGAGCGCTCTTGTCTGGTCGCTGGTCGCGATATTCGTCTTCTCCTCCGTCGTACCGATGGCCGGCGGCATCCTTACCGATGCGACTGCCGGAACGCCTCCGGATGAGGTGGATCTTATGAGCGACCCGCATCCCACCGAGGAGGAGTGGCTGCAGTACCGGGAGGAGGAGCGTTCCTTCGATGAGCACCGGAACCGTATCGCGATGGCCGTCGATCTGCTCTCGCCGCAAAGGAATTACCTGGAACTCTCGCTGGCGATCACCAATCCACGGTTCTCGATGTGGATCAATCCGGACCCCTTCGCCTTGAGAACACCCCACCCCGGGGAAGAACCGCTCCCCGATCTTCCCGGCCTGATCGCTCTCATCTGGCAGCCGATCGTCGCCATGCTTGCGTTCCCGGCGGTCTTCTTCGGAGCGGCATATACCCGTTTCATGCGGATGGATATCCGATGACGGCGGAGATGGGTTTCACCAGTACATGTACACGTGCGGCGGGCAGGTATGCGCGCACTTAATTCCTGTTGTGCGGTCATCTCGGAAGCGGGCCAACAATCTCGCAAGATCTTAGAATCGGGGGGAGGATATACGAATTCCGGTTCGAAGCACGCCCCCACACCCGGGGCGGCTTGGGTCGATTTCCACTGGATGTCCGCCACATTACTCATGAACTGGAATGAGCTCTGTAGACTGGAGGGAACCGATCCACCCTGTCCCGGCGTGCTCCCGGTGGGCACGATTGAGGCAAGCTCGGCGCCCTCCTGCAGGCCCCTTCGCTCAAAACCTCCGATAACCCCTGCTCCGGTGTCCGGCCGCGATGACGTGGATAACCAGGAGATCGTCTATGATCGAGAGGATCGCACGGTAATCCCCGACCCGGAGTGAATACAGTGGAGGGTTACTCGCTCCCTTCAATCTTTTGAGATGCTTCTTCGGGTCGGTCTCGCCGGCGAGCGATGCAATCTCCTCGCCTATCCGGATTGCTATGGGTCGTGGAATGCTCTTGAAGTCATGACGGGCCGCTGCGGTGATGACCACACGGCAGGTCATTCCTCCTTCAGCTCCGCCATGACCTCCTCCAGGGTGTAGACCCTCCCGGCCCTGAGATCCTCAAGCGATTGCTCGATTCTCTGGATCGTCTCCTCGCTGAGCGGCTCTTCGTCGATTGCCATCTCGACCAGGCGTTCGATCACCTCATTGTAAGATTCCCGGGGATGGACTTTCAGGGCGTTGAGCCGACCCTTGAGTTCGACGTCGATCTTGATGGTGGTGCTTGTCATACTGGGGTATACTCGGGTTTACCTGATGAAGGTTTGTGTGGATGTGTTGTGTGGTTTCCTGCAGGGGTGTCCGGGGTATCGGAGATCGTTTTGCCAGGGGATCACACCCTGCTCGGTGACGATCAGGTCGACGTACTCCGTGGGCGTTACATCGAAGGCCGGACGTTCGACGGCTGGACAACGGCCATCGTCGAGACGCGGGGTGATGCTAGCGCTCCAGAATCGGAACAACAACCTGACCGATATCCGGGCCCACCTCACGCGCGACGAGGAGACTACAGAAGTGACGAAGCGCCTCCCGGTGGAGCACCTCTCGCCGGTCATTGAGAGGACCGGTGATGACCGGTATGCAACGGTCATCTTCGTTGACGAGGGCATCAGCCCACCCGGAGAACTGACGGTCTCCCTCACGCTGACGGCCGGGTGCGGCCTCTTCCACGGGATGGGGCAGGAGACCTACCGGACAGAAGTGAGTGAGGACGTCCCTGCCGGGGCGGATGGACGGATCGTCGTCAACGCAACGGTCGAGAAGTGCCAGTCGTCCAGACCGTGAACAAGGGTGGCGGGTGTTTTCACATCCTTCACTATCGAGGTGCTTCTTTGAGTCGCTCTCGCCGACGAAGCGGTGTGGACTCCTCGCCTATCCGGATTGCTATGGGTCGTGGAATGCCCTTAAAAAGGATGATGGGCTGCCTCGGTGAGACCACACGGCCGGTTATTACTCCTCATATTCCTCATGCCCTCCTCTGGGTTGCGGACCCTTCTGACTCTGAGATTCTTCAAGTGACCACTCTTACGTCTCCGGGACAATCTTAGGGATATACGATGGATATGTCTCATAGACGGAGTATACCTTGCAGGAATCGTTGATCTGAACAACCCAACTTTGCCAGTTGACAACAACTAAGAGTGTTCTTAGTGATGTTTGAATTGAGTTAAAATGCAAACAAAACTAAGAACCAATGACATTGAGCCGACTGAAAATATATCCTTTCCTATCGG
>JAQVVW010000218.1 GCA_028698765.1 Methanoculleus sp.
GCTCCGGTTGGGGTGGCGTTTTCCCCGGTGACCGACGGCTGGGTGGTGCAGCCGGCCGTACAGAGGAGGGCGGCGAGGAGAACGATGGTGAACAGTGGAATTGCTCGTTTTGTCATGGATACCATACAGTACCCGTGCGTCGATATTAAAGGTATTTCATTTACTTTTTGGTTATTTTAAGTTATTTTACCTCAATTATCCCCTGTTAAATGTTACTCTCCTCCCGAAGTCAGCAGAACCGGCCGTCCGAGCGCCTGGTGCGTGCGGCCTCCGAGGTCGAGGCCAGCCACCCGGCCCGCTCGTCGGGGTAGGCGTCGAACGCCGGGACGTAGGGCTTGATGTCGATGACCGGGGTGCCGTCCAGGATATCCACGTCCTCTACGGTGAGCGTCGCGCCCTCGACCGCGACCAGTCTGAGTACGGAGAGCCCGATCGCGTTCGGGCGGCGGGGCGCCCGGGTCGCAAAGACGCCGTGGGGTGTCGTATCGAGGAACGGCACCACCTCGAGCGCGTAGCCCTCCGAGCGGTGGAGATGGTAGAGGAGGATGATCCGGGAGAATCCCGTGAGGTCTTTCAAGCCCGCCGCATAGGCGGGGTCGAGTTCGATCATGCCCCGGACGCCCCGGGCACCGACGGGCTGGATCGGCATGTCGCGGGGGTCGCTGAAGGGGGAGTGGACGGTGCCGATGGGGGTGAAGGTTATCCCGATCATAGATATCCCTCTCCGGGAGAAATGAAGAGGGTTTGCGTCCGGGCAGAGCGCGGGGAAACGGTTATTGCCAGCGCGAGCGCTCATGACCCTGAATGGAAGACCTGCTAACGGTTCTGCTGGAGATCGAGAAGAGAGCCTGGAAGGCCAACGATGCCCGGGACGTGGCATTCTACCGGGAGTACCTTGCACCGGAAGCCCTTGTCGTCAGCCCCTGGGGCGTCCTGGACCGGGAACGGCTCCTCCGCGATATCGTGGAGAACCCTCACGAACTGCCGGAATACACCGTTCGAGACGAAAAGGTCGTACCCCTCGGGGAGGAGAGCGCCGTCCTCACGTATACCGTCTCCCTCGGCGGGCAGGCGTTCTATGTATCGACGGCGTATACCCGGAAGGGCGGTCGTTGGCAGGCGGTTTTCCACCAGCGGACGGTCGCGCTCCCGGGGTCCTGACTAGCGGCTCCGCGCCTTCGCGGCGGCGATCCGGGCACGGAGGTCCCGTGCGGCGGCGGTGACGTCGCTCCGGGCGACGACCGCCGATATCACCGCGACCCCGTCCGCTCCCGCGGCGATGACGTCCCCGACGTTCGCCGCGGTGATCCCCCCGATAGCGACGAGGGGGAGGGAGACCGCGGAACGAACCGCCGCGAGCATGGCAAGGCCGTGGCCCGGCCCGGCGTCGTCCTTTGAGCCGGTCGCAAACGTCGGGCTGAGTGCGACGTAATCGGCCCCTTTCGCGCGCGCGCTGACTGCCGTCGCGACCGATCCCACCGACGCCCCGATGATGAACCCCGGCGGGGCAAGCCGTCGCGCCTCCCCGATAGGGAGGTCGTTCTCGCCGAGGTGAACCCCGTCGGCACCGGCCGCGAGAGCGACGTCCAGGCGGTCGTTCACGATGAAGAGCGCCCCGGCATCATGGGTGATCTCGCGGATGGCGACCGCCGCGCTGAGGAGGTCCCGGCAGGAGAGGGCCTTGTCCCTGAGCTGGATCACATCCGCACCGCCGGCGACGGCGCGAGCGGCAAGCTCAACGTGGGATCTCCCGCGGCCGATCCCCTCGTCGGTGATCACGTAGAGTTCGTAGCCCATCACCGCTCCTCGATCCGCGCGTGCCCGGCGAGGTCCTCGGCGGTGAGGCCGGCAAGTTCGTCGAAGAGCGCCGTCCGGAACGAGTAGGGGCCGCGTGCCCCGACTGCGGCCCGCTCCCCCGCCCGGCCGAGCGCCGCGAGTGCTGCTGCCGATGCGACCGGGTAGTCGTCCGCGACCGCGACGAACGCCGCAGTGACCGAAGAGGCCATGCACCCCGTCCCCGAGAGGCGATCCATCGCCGGGACTCCGTTCCTGACGAGGAAGACCCGGTCTCCGTCGGTGACGACGTCGACCGCTCCCGTCATCGATACGACCGTCCCCGTGAGACGGGCGCACTCCCGCGCCGTCTCGACGGGATCGCCGGCGACCCCGCCGGAATCGACCCCCCGGACGCTCCCGCCCGTCCCGGCGAGGACCCCGATCTCCCCGGCGTTCCCCTTCAGGACGGCGATATCGAGAGCGTCGAGGAGTCGCTCGGCGGTCGCGGTCCGGAACGCCGTCGCCCCCGCACCGACCGGGTCGAGGACGACCGGGATACCGAGGTCGTTTGCCCGGCGTCCGGCGGCGAGCATCGCCTCGACCTGCGCCGCCGAGAGCGTCCCGATGTTCAGGACGAGGGCGCCTGCGGCGGCGACCATCTCGGCGACCTCCTCGGGCGCTTCGGCCATCACCGGGGCGGCCCCGGCGCAGATTGTTATGTTTGCGCAGTCGTTGATGGTGACGCTGTTCGTGATGTGGTGGATGAGCGGCCGCTCCGACCGCATCGCGGTGAGGAGCCTGGCGGGGATTGCCCCGTCCATGAAGTTTGCCGGGGGGTCTCTTGTCATAACTACCGTTATCAGGTTTGATCGTACTACGGTAAAAGCAGTCGTTGCCCGGTGCCCCGCTACGTATACCGCCGGCACCGATCTTCGGGGTCGTGGGCCGACCCCCCGACGAAAAAAAGGGGGCTCCTCGGCCATGCTCCTGAACCTCTACGGGATCAGAGGCGGGAAAGAAGCGGTGTTCAAGAAGGATCATATCGTCCTGAAGCGCAAAAGCGACCCCTCCTCCCTTGAAAATCATCAGATGGTCTGCGAGCACTGCAACAGCGAGAACAGGATCCGTGCTGCATCCATCGTCGCGATGAAGTAGGGGAACTTTATCGGCATCAGGAAGAAGAGCACGCTGCCCATGAACAGGGTTATGTAGCCCAGGAGGAGGGGGGCGGTGGGGAACTTCTCGTCGGATGCCGCCGTGTCCCTCTCGATCTTGGGGATGACGGGCTCTCTCATCGTGAGAAGAACCCCTGCGAGGATGACGATGCCGATCAGGTAGATGAGGAACGTCGCACGCCAGGAGATACCGGCGAGGAGACCGCCGCTCATCTCAAGGATCAATACTCCGAGACCCATAGCGGCCGCCTGGTAGCCAAGAACCCTCGCCCGGGTGATCCCCTCGTAGTAGCAGGGGATCAGGGACGACGTCGTGCAGGTGATGCCGGCGATGCCGACTCCAAGGATAATAGGTTACTTGAACGTTGAACTCTCAAAACGGACGCCGAGGGGGAGATTTGAACTCCCGAGGTGCCAGGCACCAGTGGCTTTCGAGGCCACCGCCTTCCCGGACTAGACTACCTCGGCACAGAATCAGCCTAGAATATTTAGGCTCTACGACTATAATAGTATCGAGATATGCTCTGTCGGTTCATCCTTATCCCGGACGGCACCGTGCTGGTCTACCGCGGGCGGCCGGGCGACACGTATGAGACCGCCCTCCTCTCCTTTGGGTTCAACCCGGATACGGCGCTGATATTCTCCGGCGGCAGGAGTCTGCCGCAGGACAAAAAGATCGAGGAAGAGGAGGCCCGGATATTCCTTTCCTCCTCGCGCGGATAACGTATTATGCGGCCCGTTTCCCGGTCTGGGTGATCATCATGTCGTCGACGCGGACGAGGAGCATGGCCGTCTCGGTCGCGCTCTTGATCGCCTGGGTCTTCACGCGCTCGGGCTCGATGACCCCGGCCTCGTGCATGTCGACGA
>JAQVVW010000219.1 GCA_028698765.1 Methanoculleus sp.
CCTGCGCCCCGACACTGCCCATGGTGCCGATCCGGAAGATCTTGCCCTTGAGGTGGTCCTGGCCGCCGGCGATCTCGATGCCGAACTTCTTGACCGTCCCCCGGAGGGCCTGGTCGGTGACGCCGTCGGGGATCCGCATGGCAGTCGCGGTGTTTGAGTAAGCGTGGTGTGCGTCGAGTTCGGGGAAGAGGTCGACGCCCCATCCCTTCGCCGCGGCGCGGACGGCGTCTGCCATCCGGCGGTGGCGGGCGATCCGGGCGGGAACGCCTTCTTCTTCGATCATCTTGCACGCCTCATGCAGCGCGAGGAAGAGCGGGACCGCCGGAGTGTAGGGTGTCTCCATCGCGGCTTTGCTTCCGCTCTTGCGGTAGGCAGCCATGTCCTGGTAGAAGGGGCGGTTCTCGGCGATCCGGTCCCAGGCGCGATCGCCGACAGCGATGGCGGCGAGACCTGCCGGGGCGGCGAGGCACTTCTGTGACCCGACGACGGCGATGTCTACGCCCCATCTGTCCATCTGGACGTCGTCGCCGCCGATGGAGGTGACCCCGTCCATGATGAAGAGCGCGTCGTGCTTCCGGGCAAGTTTCCCGACCTCGGGTGCGGGGTTCTTGATCCCGGCGCTCGTCTCGTTGTGGACCATCGTGACGACCTCGGCCCCGGCCTCGAGTTCCTGCTCCAGGCGCTCGAGATCGAGCGGGGTTCCCCACTCAGACTCGAGGATGGTGACGGTGCCGTAGCGCTGGCCGATCCTGGCAAAGCGGTCGCCGAACTTGCCGTTGACGAGCGAGACAATCTTTCTGTCCCGCGCAAAGTTCGCGATGCCGGCCTCCATGCCGGCGCTTCCCGAGCCGCTGATGACATAGAGTTCGTTTGCGGTGCCAAACAGGGTCTTCAAGATCCGGACAGTCTCCGCATACGCGGTTCCGAACTCGGGACCGCGGTGGTTGATGGCCTGCCGCGTCATGGCGGCGCGTACCCGCTGCGGAACAGGTACGGGGCCCGGGATCATCAGGAGTGGTTCGTGTTCCATGTAGATCAGTCCATATCGTCTCGTCGAGGAACGATCTTCCTGCAAGGAGGTTAGATGTAAGTTCATATCAACCTCTCCACCGGGCGATACCGGCAAGGAAAAGAGGGAGCAGGAGCATACCTGGAGGGGATAGCATGGTTGACGTCGCGGTGATCTGCGGCTCCGCCTCGGACGGTCCCGTCGCGGAGAAGGCGTTTACAGTCTTGAAGGAGCACGGTGTATCTTACGACTACCGGGTGATCTCGGCGCACCGTGACCCCGAGAAACTGGACGAGTACGTGAAGGGAAGCACTGCCCGGGTCTTCATCGCGATCGCCGGGCTTTCGGCGGCCCTCCCGGGAGTGATCGCCTCGAAGACCGGGCGGCCGGTGATCGGCGTCCCGGTGAGCGGGAAATTGATGGGGTTTGACGCCCTCCTCTCGATCGTCCAGATGCCAAAGGGTGTCCCGGTGGCCTGTGTCGGAGTGGATAACGGCGAGAACGCGGCGCTCCTCGCGATCCGGATCCTCGGCGCGAGACGCGCCTGACAGAACCTTTTTTGTACCGGGCCGTGAAGGGGTGGGCATGAAGCAGAGAGTGCTCTTCATCGGCACGAACAACGCTGCCCGAACCCAGATGGCAGAAGGCTACCTCCGCGCTCGCTACGGCGACCGCTATGAGGCCTACTCGGCCGGGATCGCCCCGACCAGCCTCGATCCCCTCGCCGTAAAGGTCATGGCCGAGATCGGGGTAGACATATCGGAGCAGCAGGCAAAGGACCTCGCCCTCTTTGACGGAGAAGAGATGGATTACGTGATCGCGCTCTGCGCCGGGGGCGTCTGCCCAATGTTCCCCTGGGCAAAGAAGACGCTTCATGTCGACATCCTGGACCCGGCGAAGGCAACCGGGACTGAGGAGAAGGTGCTCGCGGCCTACCGGCGGAGCAGGGACGATATCATCGACTGGATCGAGGGAAGGACCGTCGAAACGTGAGAGGAGTGGAGCACAGACCCCTTCACGGCTCCATCCGCTCTTCCGGCTCCTTGAGAATGTCCCGCACCGTCTTCAAGGCGCAGAGGTCGCCGCACATCGAGCAGGTCTCGATCTCCCCGTCCCGCTCGTGGATGCGCCGCGCCTCCTCCGGGACGAGGGCCGCTTCGAACTGCTTCTCCCAGTCGAGCGCCCGGCGCGCCTCCGCCATCCGGATCTCGCGGTTCTTCGTCTGCGTGGCAGCCCGGGAGAGGCTCCCGACGTGTGCGGCGATCCTCGCCACCCGTGTCCCCTCCACGATGTCGTGGAGGTCCGGCAGGGCCAGGTGCTCGCTCGGCGAGACCATGCAGAGGAAGTCGGCGCCGTTCATCCCGGCGATCACGCCGCCGATCGCCCCCACGACGTGGTCGTAGCCCGGCGCGACGTCGGTCACGAGCGGGCCGAGCAGGTAGAGCGGGGCGCCGTCGGTCAGTTCCTTGATCATCCGGACGTTGTAGCCGATCTGGTCGGCCGGGATATGCCCCGGTCCCTCGATCATCCGTTGCACCCCGGCGGCGAGCGCCCGCTTTGCGAGGTGGCCGAGCGTCAGGTACTCGGTCGCCTTCGCGAGGCGGCCGGCGTCCACGAGCGCGCCCGGGCGCATCCCGTCGCCGAGACTGACGACAACGTCGTGCTGGCTGAGGATCTCGAGCAGGTAGTCGTACTCGGCATAGAGCGGGTTCTCTTCGCCGGTCGCGGCCATCATCGCCACATGGAAGGCACCGCCACGGGAGACGACGCCCATCGTCCGGGGGTCGGCCTGGAGCGATGCGAAGGCCGCCTGGTTCACGCCACAGTGCAGGGTCAGGAAGTCCACGCCCTGCCGGCAGTGCTCCCGGATCACCTTGAAGAGGAGATCGGCGTCGACGTCTGCCGCGCTCCCGGCCCGCCGGACCGCCTCGTAGACCGGGACCGTCCCGACCGGCGCATCGAGTTCCAGGATCCGGCGCCGGATGCGGGGAAGGTCGCCGCCGGTCGAGAGGTCCATCAGCGCATCCGCCCCCTCATGGAGGGCCGCCTTTGCCTTCTCGACCTCGAGGTCCTCGTCGCACCGGACACCCGACGTCCCGATGTTCACGTTGACCCGCACCCTGCAGCCCTCCCCGATGGCGCAGAGCCGGTGCGGCCGTACGGGATTTGCCGGAATGACAATACGTCCACGGGCGACGGCCCGCGCGACTCGGTGCGGGACGAGGTCCTCTTCCCGGGCGATCGCCTCCACCTCGGGGGGGACACCGCGCAGGCACGCGGAGATCAGGGTATGCATAAGAACCATTTGTCCGGAAGCCATATTAGTCTGCATGCAAGTCCGGTGGATCGCGAGCGGCTCAACCTACGCCAACTCGTTCGTTTACGGAAACATCCTTGTCGATGCCGGCGTTCTCCCAATGACGGTGGAGCCGTATGCTGAAGCGATCGAGACGATCGTCATCACCCACGCCCACTACGACCACACCGCTCATGTGAAAGAGATCGCCCGGCTCTGCGGCGATGCCGCCGTCTGCATCCATGAGGCGGATGCGCCCGGCCTCGTCGACGATGCCCGGAGCCTCTCCATGCATTTCGGGGCCCGGTCGCCCGGGATCACCCCCGACGTCGTTCTCCACGACGGCGACCGCATCGGCGACCTCCTCGTGATCCATAGCCATCACTCCACCTCAACAAGATGGTAATGCTTGCCAGATATCGCGTCGATGACATAGACTGCTGCGGCGTCGCCCTCGACAAGCGCATCCACTCCAATGGCTGTGATCGTGACTACTGTCACATC
>JAQVVW010000220.1 GCA_028698765.1 Methanoculleus sp.
GCGGCCGTCCCGGCGGCAGCCGCGGATCTCGGTCCCAACCAGCACCTGATCCCGGAACTGAGGGTGAACGAGTCGATCGAGACGACTGCCATCTCCGCGGAGTTGAGCCTTCAGCCGGAACCGGGGGTTACCGCGGAGGGGGCCTTCGGGATACCGTTCGGCTCGATCGTCGTCCATACGGCCGACAGAATGACGCTGATCTTCGATCGCGACGGCAACCACCTCTTCTCCATCAGCGACGAACGCTCCGCGAAGATCCCCACCCCAGCGGGCGTCGAGAAGCCCTGCACCTGGGTGAACCAGGTCCCGAGCGGTTCTCGCTCCTACCACCACGACAACGCGACCTTCATCTTCGGCACGGCCGGGGACCTCATCCTCACCGTCATCAGCGAGCACCCGCCGCCCGTCGAAGACCCGATCACCATCAATATCACCTCCCCGCGTGAGGGCGAAACCATCTGGATCGACGTCGTTCCGCCGCACGTCGCCGTCGTCGGGGAGGTGCATGCCTCTGCAGGTCTGCACAGCGTGGTTGTTCGGAGCGGAGCCGGAGAGGTCTCGTGCGGGAACCGTCCCGAGTTCGCCTGCTCGGTGCCGGTCTCCACGGGGGAGAACACGATCACCGTCGTGGCGGGAACCCATGGACGCCGGGTTGAGAAGACCGTGAACGTGACCGTCCGTATCGGTCTCCCGCCGCCCCCACTGATCGCCGTCTCGGGCAGGGTGACGGACGCCGTCGGCAGTCCGGTTCCCGGTGCGTCGGTGCGGTTCGAGTCGGTGTTTACGCTCGACGGCGAATCCATTGCGGGGACGAACGTAACGGGAGAAGACGGCCGCTACCTGGTAGAAGATGCCCTTGGTTACCGGCAGACCGTCACGGTCGAGAAGGAGGGCTATTCCACCCTCCGGGAGGAGTTCATCTTCGAAAACCTGACAAATACCCTCGACCTGGAACTGGAGCCCCTGCCCCGGACCGTTCCGGGGTTCGGCTCCGCGTTCGCGGCTCTCGCGTTCACCGGGGCGCTCCTCCTCGTCGGCCGGAAGAGGTGGTGAGATGACAGAGGGCGGTTCGATAATCCCGGCGCTCCTCCTTACCGCCGCAGTCACGGCGCTGGTGGCGGGTTTTGCGGCCTTCTCGCCCGTCGCGGAGGCCCCCGTAACCCCGCACGAAGAGATAGTCACCGAAGATCAGGCCCTGGTCCATATCGATTTCTTCACGGAGAAGCGGGATGCCCCGATTGAGGGCGTGGATATCCTCTCCTCAATCCTGCGCTACGAGCTCGCGGTCTACGATACAGAGGGCATCCGGGATAGCCTGCTTTCCGGGGAACCGCTCGCGATGCATATCGCCGTGCAGCCCTACACGGCGGATCTCGAGGAGACGCGGCACAACACCGGCTCCTTCACCGGCACCCTTTCCGGGGGCGGCAGGGCGCACCTGACCGTCAGCGGCGACGTCCTTCGCGGCTACTTCGAGATCGGCGGCGTTGCCTACCGGGTGGAGAGCACCGGACGGTACGATCCCGATTCCCCCGGAAAGGTCCTCCACTATCTCTTCTCCTCCGCCGACGTGAAAGGGCTGAGCGGCTGTTACCTCACACTCTACAACATCAGCAACGGGGACCTGGAGGATTCCGGGTACCCCCGGGGCTGGACAAAACCCGACTTCCTGAACGCCGGAGACGAGGTCGCCCCGCTCACCGATGCCGATCTCGCCCGCCTCCCCAGAGTGAACGAGACCCTTCGCACCGGCTTTATGGAGGTGCCGCTCTCCGATAACGAGACGCTGCGGATCGCCGAGGGCTACCGGGGGAAGATCGCAGAGTACCGGGGGAACTACTACGTGATCGACTTCATAACGGCCTGATCCCCGGCTCCTACACCCTCTTTGCAATCGTCTCGATCGCTTCGATGATCGTCTGCTGCTGCGGTTTGATGATCGCGACCGGACAGTCGACGATCTTCTCCACGATCGACGCGAGGATTGGGGCGCAGACGATCCCGAGCGCCCCCTCCTTCTCCGCCCGTGCCGCGGCGGCGATGCACTCCTCGAGGGTGTTCGCCGCGTAGCCCCGGACGTGGTATTGCTTCCCACCGATAGGGAGATCGCGGTTGTCGATCTCATCGAGCAGGAACCGGGCCGCGATCACCGCGATGAAACTCTTCTCCCGGGGTTCGAGGACGTTGACGATCCGCCGGACGGTCGAGAGGCGCGGGTCCGCCCTGCCCGACGTGAGCTTGTAGAGGGTGGCGGCCGGGATCCCCGCCCGGTCCGCGAGGTCGCGGATGCTCATGTCCTGCCGGGCGAGTTCCTCCTGGAGCGCGTCGGCAAACTCGGCTTCAAAGATCTTTCGCGAGAGCATTGTTCTACTTTAGTAGTATATTAGAGATAAAATTTTCCTTTTATGGTGACACTATCCTCAACATAGGAAAACGCTTATCATGATCAGCGGCGACTGTTCTCCCATGGATCCCTCACCCATCCGGGAGATCACGATCCTCCCCGGGCTGAGCCGGGGCGGCGAGCCGGAGCGGTTCGAAGCGATCAGCATCCGCCCCGGCGACACAATATCGGTCGTCGGCCCCACCGGTTCGGGGAAGAGCGCCCTCATCAACGACATCGAGGTCTTCGCCCGAAACGACACCGCAACGGGGCGCACGGTCCTTGTCAACGGCGAATTCCCTCCCGAAGAGTTCGTCCGCGACCCGGCCCACAAACCCGTCGCCCTGATCACCCAGAACACCCGGTGCCTTGCGGACCTCACGGTCACGGAGTTCCTTTCGATGCACGTCCGGTCCCGGAGGATCGAGGACGACCGCATCATCGAGAGGACGATCGCCCTCGCAAACGAGTTCACAGGAGAGGCAATCCGGCCGGACGCCCGAATGACCGCGCTCTCCGGCGGGCAGACCCGGTCGCTCCTGGTGGCCGATGCGATCATGATCGCCGCGGCGCCGGTCCTCCTCCTCGACGAGGTGGAGAACGCCGGGATCTTCAAGGAACGGGTGATCGAGGTTCTCCGGGCGGGCGGGAAGGCGGTCATCTTCGTCACGCACGACCCCCTCGTCTCCCTCCTCTCGGGCCGGCGGATCGTCATGCGGGACGGGGCGGTCGAGCGGGTGATCTAGCCGGACCGCAGGGAGATTACCGCTCTCCGGGAGGCCCGCCGCCTCGACGGCATCCTCTGCCGGATGCGTGAGCAGATACGGGCGGGCGACCTGATCACGGAACCGGTCGGAGCATGAGGCTCGCCGTCGTCGCCGGGCCGCCGTCCGCCGGGAAGACCGCCGTCGTCCGGCAGATCATTCGCTCTCTCCAGGGCCGGTACCGGATCGTCTACCTCAAGATCGACGTCGTCCGGGCATTCGAGGACGAGGAGCTCGCCGCAGAGTTCGGCATCCCGGCGCGGAAGGTCTACTCCGGCGATCTCTGCCCGGACCACGCCGGGGTGATGGTGATGCGGGACGCCATCGCCTGGGCCGAAGGGGAGGGCGCCGACCTCCTCCTGGTCGAGAGCGCCGGGCTCTGCCTCCGCTGCTCGCCCTACACGACGCAAGGACTCGGGATCGCCGTTCTCTCCGCAATATCGGGGACAAATACGCCCCTGAAGATGGCTGCGATGCTCGCGCTCGCCGATGTCGCGGTCGTGACCCGGATCGACCTCGTCTCCCAGGCCGAGAAGGAGGTCTTCCGGGAACGTATCCGGGAGGTGAACCCCAACCTCGATATCGTCGAGACGAACGCCGTCCAGAGGACCGGTATGCGCTACCTCCTCCGGGCTATCGAGGACCACCCG
>JAQVVW010000221.1 GCA_028698765.1 Methanoculleus sp.
ATCTTCATCTCGCGGAGACGGAACGGATGATCGAGATCGTCGCCGCATCGTTCCTGATCGGGTTCTCCGGGGCCGCCTCGCCCGGCCCCATGACCGCCTCGGTTCTCGGCCTCGGGGCGCGGCCGCCCGGGCGGTTCGTCGCAGGGCTCATCGCGGGGCACGGCATCCCCGAGGCCGCCATGGTCGCGGCCATAGCCTTCGGCGTACGCGACATCCCGCACATCGATCTCGTCGCCCTGCTCGGCTCGGGTATTCTAATCGCGTTCGGCATCGTGCAGTTCCTCCGTGCGGGAGAGAGGGTCATCGTGAAGGAGGAGACCCGGGCGCCGGTTGCCCTCGGGCTGGCCTGCACGCTCGGCAACCCCTACTGGTGGGTCTGGTGGCTCACGTTCGGCATCGGATACCTCGCGCTCCACCCGGCGTTTCTCGAGTTCTACGCCGGGCACATCGGTGCGGATATCGTCTTTCTCGGGTTCCTCGCCGTTGCAGTCTCACGGGGAGCGAACATTCTCGGCCCCCATTACAAAAAAGTGGTGCAGGCGAGCGGACTCGCCATGATTCTCTTCGGGCTGTACTTTATTCTGACGATCCTTTTCGCTTGATGTCGATCCCGAACCTCTCGGCGTTCGCATCGGCGATCGCCTGGATCTTCGCGATCTCATCATCCTGCCGGGCGGGCTTGAAGAGGTGCCGATAGCGCTTCTGTTTTTCGAGGTACTCCTCGACGGGTTTGCGCATCACCTTCTTTGCCTTCACCACCTCGCCGTCGACCATCTCGTAGTTCACCCAGAGACCGGTCTCGATGGCGAGTTTGGCCATGTTAAGCGTCTCGCCGGACTCAAAGCCCCATCCCGTGCAGCAGGGAGTGTGCACCTGGATGTAGCAGGGGCCGGGGGTGTTGATCGCCCGCTCGACCTTCTGGACGAAGTCGTTCGGGTAGGCGATCGAGGCGGTCGCGACGTAGGGCGCGCCGTGAGCGGCGAGGATCCGGGGCATATCCTTCTTCGGAAGAGGGTTGCCCCGCGAACACTTCCCCGCAGGGCTCGTCGTGGTGCTCGCACCGTAGGGCGTCGCACCCGACCGCTGGATGCCCGTGTTCATGTAGGCCTCGTTGTCGTAGCAGATGTAGGTGATGTCGTGGCCGCGCTCGAAGGCGCCGCTGATACAGAGCACCCCGATATCAAGCGTGGCTCCGTCGCCGCCGATACAGACGACCTTCTCCGTTCGCCCCTGCCGCTTCAGCGATGCTTCGATGCCCGACGCAACCGCCGCACAGTTCTCGAAGAGCGAGTGGATCCAGGGAACCCCCCACGCGGTCTCCGGGTAGGGCGTGGAGAAGACCTCCATGCATCCCGTGGCGGCGGCGATGATGACATTCTTCCCGGTCGCCTTGAGGAGGAGCCGGGCCGCAAGCGCCGGGCCGCACCCTCCGCACGCCCGGTGCCCGGCCGAGAAGAGTTCGCATCCTTTCTCTACCTCAGCCATTCAGAGCACCTCCGTCCGTAGTCCATAAAACATGTCTCCTTCTCCCTTCTCGGCGAGGTCGACGACCGCGGCGATGTCCCGCTTCCGGACATCGCGCCCGCCGAGGGCGATGATGTAGTCGTACACGGATATGCCGGAACCCAGGAGCGCCGCCTTCACCTCGGTGCCGACCGCCCCACCGCTGCCGAGCGATATGTTCTTGTCGAGCACCGCCACCGTCGAGACGCCCTTCAAGGCATCCGCAATCTCCTGAGCGGGGAAGGGCCGGAACATCCGGATGTTCAAGAGCCCCACCTTCCGTCCGGCCGCGCGCATCTCGTCGATGGCATCCTTTGCGGTGCCGCAGATGGAGCCCATCGCGACAAGCGCGGTATCGGCGTCCTCGAGGCGATACCCCTCTACGAGAGCAGAGTAGTCCCTGCCGAACTGCTCGCCGAACTCGCGGCCGGCCCTGACGAACGCATCTTTTGCGCGATACAGTGCCTGATCGATCTCATACCGGAACTCGGTGTAGTACTCGGGCGTCGCGTACATCCCGAAACTCAACGGCGCCGCCGCGTCCAGCCGCTGGTAGGGGTTAAAGGCCGGCAGATAGGCGTCCACCTCCTCCTGCGTGGGGAGGGAGACCGGCTCGTAGGTGTGCGAGAGGATGAACCCGTCGAAACAGACGAATGCCGGGAGGAGGACGTCGTGATCTTCACAGACCTTATAGGCGATCATGTGGAGATCGGCGGTCTCCTGGTTGTCCTGCGCGTAGAACTGCAGCCACCCGGAGTCGCGCAGCGATATCGAGTCCTGCTGGTCGTTCCAGATCGAGAGCGGCGCACCGAGGGAGCGGTTCGCGATCGTCATCACGATCGGCTGGCGCATCCCGGCCGCATTGAAGCAGACCTCGAACATCAGGGCAAGCCCCTGGGATGTCGTTGCCGAGTAGACCCGGGAGCCCGCCGCGCTCGCGCCGAGGCAGGCGGAGAGGGCCGAGAACTCGCTCTCGACCGTGATGTATTCGGCATCGATCTCGCAATTCGCCACCATCTGGGCAAGGTCCTCGACGATGTGAGTCTGCGGTGTGATGGGATAGGCTGCGATCACCTGCGGGCGGCAGCGCTTTACGATCTCGGCCACCGCATGCGACCCTTCCATAAACTCCAGCATTATTTCTCCTCCTTCTCCATCCGGATCGATTTCTTCGGGCAGACTTCCTCGCAGATCCCGCAGCCTTTGCAGTAGTCGAGGTCGGGCTCGAACGTGCCCTCCTCCGTCTCGCGGACGCACCCTTCCGGACAGACCGTGGCGCACATGCCGCACTTCGAGCACGTCTCGGGATCAAAGACCGGTTTGAAGACCCGCCAGGCGCCCGTCTTGTTGTCAAGTGCTCTCCCCGGCGGCGCGACGCAGCCGACTCGCAACGCCATTACGCGGCACCCCCGACCAGGTTGTACGCGCGTTCCGCCGCCCTGACGTTCTTGTCGGCCATGCTCCCGGAGAACCGGCTGCGCAGTGCATGTTCGAGCGCATCGAGTTTGATCTCGCCGGTGGCTGCGGCGAACGCGCCCATCAGGGTTGTATTGGTGATGGGCAGGCCCAGTTCTTCGAGCGCGATGGTAGTCGCATCGACGGCGTAGACCTTCACGCCCTCCGGGACCAGGGCATCGAAGTCGGGTTTCTCGGTGTTGATGATGGCGATACCGCCTGCAGTCATGCCGTTGAAGACGTCCACATCCCCGATCAGGGTCGGGTCCTGCACGATGATGTAGTCCGGCTCGTATACCTGGCTGCGCAGCCGGATCTTCTCATCACTGAACCGGACGAACGCCTGAACCGGGGCGCCCCGACGTTCCACGCCGAAGGCCGGGAATGCCTGGGAAAAGACACCTCCCTCGAATGCAGCGTAAGCAATGAGTTCGGCGGCGGTCACGGAACCCTGACCACCCCTGCCGTGAATGCGTAACTCTCTCAAACAAAAACCCCCTTTAAATCTTAACGATTAATAATATAAATACCCGGCACTCAACAGGGCGGGCCGCAACATCTGTTGCCCCCGAGAGGTGATAATTTTTGCCGGTGTCATGAGAAGAGGAGAGAAAAGTCGGAGACTCGCGCTCACTGGACGTTTGCGAGGCGACTTCTGAGATCCTCGGCGGTGCAGTGCCGCACTTCCATGAGGGCCGAGACGATCGCGTCCGAAAAGACCAGCGCTACGGTCTCGAAGAGTGTCCCGAGCGGGGCGAACGACCCGGAGACCGATCGGTACTGTCCGGTGAGCTGACGGATCTCGAAGTCCTGCGGGATATCCGCATCTTTGA
>JAQVVW010000222.1 GCA_028698765.1 Methanoculleus sp.
AGACCATGATGCGGAAGAACTGCCTGATCCGCAACCTTCCGGCATCGGAGACCCTCGGTGCGGTCTCGGTGGTCTGCACCGACAAGACCGGGACCCTCACCCGGAACGAGATGGCGGTCGTCCGGGTCAGGACGCCTGATGCCGAGGTCGCGGTGACCGGGACCGGGTATGCCCCGGAAGGGGAGTTCCTCGCAGGGGAGAAACCGATCGACCCGCTCGGAAACCCGGGGCTCCGGCAGTTCCTCCGCACCGTCCTCCTCTGCAACCACGCGACCCTCGCCCTCGAGGAGGGGGGGTGGCGGGTCCTCGGCACCCCGACCGAGGGGGCGCTCGTGGTCGCGGCGGAGAAGGCTGGCCTCTCTCGCGACGACGCCCCGGAGGCGGCAGAGGAGTTCTCGTTCAACTCCACCCGGAAACGGATGACGATCATCTACCCCGAAGAAGGAGGGTACGTCGCCCATGTGAAGGGGGCGCCGGAGGTTCTCCTCTCCCGTTCGTCCCGGGTGCTTCTTGAGGGAACGGAGGTGGCGCTCACGGAGGACCTTCGCGCTGCCCTCCTCGCGGAGATCGACGGGTATGCCTCCGGCGGGCTCCGGGTGCTCGGGGCGGCATGCCGCCCGCTCCCGGACGGTATCGAGTGGACCGAAGATGCGGTGGAGGAGGACCTTGTCTTCCTCGGGTTTGCCGGGATCGTCGATCCCCCGCGTCCCGAGGCAGCGGAGGCGATACGGCTCTGTAAGAGCGCCGGGATAGACGTCATCATGATCACGGGCGACAACCCGTTGACCGCCTACGCCATCGCTCAAAACCTCGGCCTGTCGAGCGAGGGGGCAATTACCGGGGCGGAGCTCGAAGCGATGAGCGACGATGAACTCGAAGTCCGTCTAAAGAAGACAAAAGTCTTCTCCCGGGTCACGGCGGAGCACAAACTCCGTGTGATCGATGTACTCTCGCGGGAGAGAGCGATCATTGCGATGACCGGCGACGGCGTCAACGATGCTCCGGCGCTCAAAAAGGCGAGCATCGGGATCGCCATGGGGATCAAGGGGACGGATGTCGCAAAGGAGTCAAGCGACATGGTGCTCGTGGACGACAACTTCGCAAGCATCGTCGCCGGCGTCGCGGAGGGGAGGCGGGAGTACGACAACATCGCCCGGTTCACCCGCTACCTCCTCTCCTCGAACGCCGGGGAACTCGTCGCGATCGTCGGCGCGCTCCTCCTCGGTCTGCCGCTGATCCTCATCCCCATCCAGATCCTCTGGATCAACCTGGTCACCGACGGCCTCACCGCCATTGCGCTCGGCCTCGAACCCGCCGAGCGGGACGTCATGCAGAAGCGGCCGCGGGACCCGGACGAGTCCATCCTTACGCGGAACGCCTACGCCGTCGTCCTCATCCTCGGGGTCTGGCTCGGTCTCCTGACCATCTATGTCTTCTCCGGCCTCTATGAGGTCGATCTCGACCGGGCGCGGACGATGGCGTTCACCGGCCTCGTCATCTTCGAACTCTACAACGTGCTGAACTTCCGGTCGTTCCGGTTCCCCCTCCACCAGATCGGGTTCTTCACGAATCCCGCTCTGATCCTCGCGATCCTCGGGACCCTCGCCCTCCAGGTGCTGGTGGTCTACGTCCCCATCCTGCAGATCTTCCTCGGGACGGCACCGCTGGCCCTCGCCGACTGGGGGCTGCTCGCCCTGCTCGGCCTGCCGATACTGATTGCAGGGGAGGCATACAAGATCATCCGGTTGAGGCGGGAGAAGACCGCGGCGGTCTGAACGGCCCCTTCTTTCCGCCGCACCCCTGCCGACCCCAAACGTTGAGCGCCGGAAGCACCGGGCCCTTCCCGCCCGACGGGCAATAGATATCGACATGATTATAGACGGGTTATTCTAAACAGAATCCTACTACCGGTATTCAGGGATCCCATGACTGTCAGAACCCTTCATGTAGCACAGACCACCACAGGTCATCCCAGCCATCGCCGGGGTGACAGAAGATGATCGTCACCCCCGAACTGATCGCCGTCCTGGTCTTCATCATCACCTACGCGCTCATCATCGACGAGCGGATCCATCGTGCGGTGGTCGCGATGGTCGGCGCATCGGTCGTCGTTCTCCTCCACATCGTCCCCTGGGAGATGATCCCGGAGTACATCGACCTCGGCACCATCTTCCTCCTGATCGGGATGATGATCATCGTCAACACCGCCCGGGGCAGCGGTCTTTTCGAATATATCGCCATCAAGACGGCGAAGCTTGCAAGAGGGAGCCCGATGCGGGTATTGTTGCTCTTCTCGCTTGTAACCGCGGTCACGAGCGCCTTCCTCGACAACGTCACGACGGTTCTCCTGATCACCCCGATGCTCCTCTACGTCGCGAGCGTCATGAAGGTCAACCCCATGCCCTTCCTCATCGCCGAGATCTTCGCTTCCAACATCGGCGGGGCGGCGACGCTCATCGGCGACCCGCCGAACATCATGATCGGTTCGGCCGCCGGCCTGACGTTCAACGAGTTCATCGTCAACATGGCGCCGATGATGGTCGTCAACCTCGTCGTCGTCCTGGGGATGCTCGCCCTGATCTACAGAAAGGAACTCCACGTCTCGCCCGACGAGCGGGAGGGGATCGAGAGGACGTTTGCAGACCTGAAGGAGCGGGAGGCGATCCGCGACTGGCCGCTCTTCAAGAAGTCGGTCATCGTCATCGCCCTCGTCATCGCGATGTTCTTCACCCACGACCTGCTCGGTCTCGAACCCGCCCTTGTCGCCCTGATCGGCGCGTCCATCCTCCTCTTCTGGAGCAGGCAGGCGCCCGAGGAGATCTTTGAGAAGATCGAGTGGCCGGCCCTCTTCTTCTTCGGCGGGCTCTTCGTCGTCGTCGGCGCTCTCGTCGAGACCGGGGTCATCGCGAGCGTCGCGGAGTTCGTGGTCGCGAACGTCCATTCAGAAGGCGAGGCCATCCTGATCATCGCCTGGTTCGCGGCGTTTGCTTCAGCCATCGTGGACAACATCCCCCTCACCGCCACCCTGATCCCCCTCATCCAGGGTATGAGCGGGTCGATGGATGTCTACCCGCTCTGGTGGGCGCTCTCGCTCGGTGCCTGTCTCGGCCGGCACGGCACGGTCATCGGGGCGTCGGCGAACGTCGTCGTCCTCGGGATAGCCGCACGGAACGGTTTCACCATCTCGTTCGTGGAGTTCTTAAAGATAGGAATGCTCGTGCTCCTCGTCACGGTCGCGATCGGAACGGGGTTCCTCTGGATGATGTACGTCGTCCTGTGAGGATCATCAACGGGCCGGCCCGGCCTCCCGGATCCGGCCCACCACCCACTTATACGCGGTCGCGGCCGCCTCCCGGGCCGAGGCGCTCGGGTCCCCCTTCTGCATCCGCATAAGCGGTTCGCTCGCCTTCGGGTCGGCGAGCGTCCCGAGGGAGAGGGCCGCCTGCGACCGGGCGAACTCGTCCTCATCAGCGAGCGCCCGGATCAGCCCGTCGATATCGCGGGAGTCCCGCATGGTATCGACCTCATCGATTGTCGCCATGGCAGTCTACCTGGTCGTCTTCCGCGTAGACGTCCCGGGGATATATATGTCTTGGGTGCGGGTTTACGGTCCGCGGGAGATCCCCTCCGCCGCCTTCCTGTCCGCGAGCCTCCCGGCCACCCGGGCGTGGGCGACCGATGCGGCCCGCCGGACGCCGGCATCCGGGTCCGAGAATTTCAGCCTCCCCAGCGGTTCGATCGCCCGCTCATCCCCGACGGTGCCGAGGGCTTCTGCCGCGGCC
>JAQVVW010000223.1 GCA_028698765.1 Methanoculleus sp.
GGACGATCGCGCCCGCCGGGGTGATCTTCCTCGCAGCATCGAGCCCCTCCTCAAGCGTCGCCGCGGGATACCCCTCCCCGACGTAGACCGTCGCGGTCGGCCTGACGGTCGATACCGTCCGCAGGATCTCGTTTCTGGAGAACCCCTCGCAGACCGCCCGCGCCTCCTCGCCGATGACGAGGGTCAGCGGTGCGCCGCCGGAGAGTTCCCGCGCGTAGCGGGCGGCTTCAATGGTGGTCATCATGTTCGTCCCGCTGTTTGCGTTGTCGACGATCAGGATCTCCCCCTCCCGCCGGGCCGCCATACGGCCGGGCAGGGCGGCGAACCGCCCAAGGGGAGAAGGATCGACCCCGAGCACGCAGGCGGCCGCGGACGCGAGCGCGAGCGGCGTCCGGTAGCCCGGAAGGGTGCAGAGCGGGTTCTCAAACGACCCGGCAATCCCGTTCCCGGAGTAGCGGCAGGCCGTCCCCCCGAAGGATACCATACTGTCGGCCGCGACCGCTCCCGGGAGATCGATTCCCGGCGGGAGCACGACCGTCCGCGCCCGGGAGAGCAGCCGGCACTTCTCCGCGATCGCGCTCTTTTTCCCCGCCGCGACCGGGTAGTCCTCCGGCGAGGTCAGCACCGCCACGTCCCCGGCGGCGGTGACCCCGAGCGACTCCTCGGCGACCAGCCAGCCGCCGATCCGTTCCGCCTCGCGCACCGCCGGGATCAGGGAGGCCGGCGTGATGCTCCTCCTCCAGAGCCGCTCCCGCTCCGGGTAGCGGTAGGTCCCGGTCGAGGTGTGCAGGACGCCGGGCCCCGGCAGCAGCGCCGCAAGGGCGTGGGCGGTCGTGGTCTTCCCCCGCGCCCCGGTGATCTCGATGAAGGGGTGCGGGAGCCGGCCGTCGTCGAGAACCCGCTTCACCATCTCGTGGTGCGAGACTGCGGGGCCGTGGCGTCGCAGAAGCGGGTGATCGGGATCGAGGTGGACTGGTGCGGTGACGAGATCGTAGGTCCGGCCGAGCGCCTCCTCGACCGTGATGCCGGCCTGCCCCCGGTAGACGTCCACCTCGTCCACCTGGTGGCCGGCACCACGGAGTGCTCCGGCGAGTTCCGCCCCGCCGTGGATAGTATCCAGCACCAGGATTCGCATATCGTTCAGGGTTTCAGTTCGGCGATCGCGTCGGACGCGTTCTTCAGCATCAGCTCGGCGAGGAGCGGGTCGCTGCCGATGGGGTTTGCGTAGACGAGCGGCACCGTCTTCCCGTTCAGCTGAAACTCGCCGTTCCGCTCTCCTTTCGGGAGGCCGATGATCTCGGGGATGTCCTGTTCGATATGGACGCCTCTTGCGAGGAAGAGCGGGACGACGACGAGCATATCGATATCCTCGCTCCGGAACGCCTCGAGCTGTTCCCCCACCGTCGGGGTGTTGAGGCTCATGAATCCGGGTTTGACGATGTAATCGCCCGACTTCTCGGCGATGAACTTCGCGGTGGTCTCGATGAGTTCCTTATTGTAGGGGAGCTTGCTCCCGTGTCCGACCAGTAACATGCCTTTCATAGTCATATGTTACAAGGTAATACGATACGACATTAAAATAATTACCGATCGGGTTTAAGGGCTCCGGCTCAAAATCCATCTGGTGACTGACTTCGAACGGGGGATCGCCCACTGCATCAACCGGCTCTTCACGCACCGGCGGATCCACGGGTCCGCCTGCCGACTCAAGCAGAGCAGGTTCACTACCCCGTGCGCCGATGCCTTCCATTGAGTACACGCCGACAGGGACACCGTCCACCCGATCGATGCCATCTCCGCGTTCATCCGGAAGACCGGCCGCTGGAATCTCCCTGCCGTGGAGTTCCGGTTCGATGCGGGGCTACTAAGGGAACGCCCGGGCATATTAAGAAACGGTCTCCGGCCCTGCTGTGACCCGACCGATCCAGTGCTGAGTACGACCTGTCGTGACCCGACACAAATATCCACTCTCACCACCAATTGATGGAGAAGTATGATGGAAGCATATGATCGTTTTGAGCTCCTCATAAACGATCGGATCGTGAAAACACCGGTAGCGATCGCATCCATGGCCGGGATCGTGGATGCAGCATACGTCCTCGAGCGGGCGGATCACGTCGGGGCGGCTTTCATCGGAGGCTACTCCATCGACGCCCCCACCATCGAGGCAAGCCGGCGGATGGCCGGGGAGGGCCGAAAAGAGTTTTTGTACGACGACCCTCTCGAAGCGCTGGGCCGCGAGATCGACGCCCTGAAACAGAGCGACGTCGTCGCAGGCCTCAACCTCCGTGGGAGCACGCCCGCCTCCTACGCCGGGGTCGCCCGGGCGTTCGAGGACGCGGTGGTCTACGAGATCGACGCCCACTGCAGGCAGCCGGCGATGCTTGAGGCCGGGTGCGGCGAGTATCTCCTCCAGCACCAGGCGAGACTCGTCGAGATCGTCCGGGCGCTGAAGGCCGAAGACGTGACCGTCTCGGTGAAGATCCGGGCGGGTGTCGCCGCCGACGACGCCGCTCTCGCCCGCACCGTCTGGAAGGCGGGGGCGGATATCCTTCACGTCGACCTGATGGACTTCGGGCACAACAAAGTCCGCCAGATCCGCAACGCCTCCCCCCTGATGCTGATCGCGAACAACTCCATCACCACCTTCGATAAAGCGATGGACGCCTTCTCCCACGGGGCCGACCTCGTCTCGCTTGCCCGGAAGTCCGACCCCTGGACGCTTGCCGGCCTCGATGCCGCCATCACCCGGTCGGCCGAGGAGGGGGGTTGGTACAACGCCCCGAAACAACTCTGCCGCGGCGGCGATATCAGGGCGCTCGCCTTCTGCTGCATGCCGGTGAAGGCCTGTCCGCTCCTCCCGGCCCTCGAGAGGGTCGGGCTCTCCCGGGACGATTACCTGAAGTTCAAGCAGGAGGCGGCGAAAGAGACCCCGCTCGAAGACGGGAAGAGCACCTGTTTCGGGAGCCTCGCCTGGTGCTGCAAGATCAGTTCTCCCTGCATGTTCCGCAACATGACGCTTGAGAAGGCGGGCATCTCTGCGCGGGAGTACATGCGGTGCAAGCACCACCTCGCAGAAAAGATTGTGCACAGAATATTCGATGAAGAAGAGTCCGTCGATGAATCGAGCTGAACGTGCGCAGATGGCGATGATGCTCGAGGTCTCTGCCTACCCGAAACCCGGGAACGTGGATCGGTGCCACGACTATCCAGACACCCGTCTCGAGCACTTCCTCGCGTCGACGATCCTCGCCCGCCCGGTCTTTAATAAAGCCGAGAAGACCGGCGGCCGGGTCGGGAGCCTCATCCGGGAGGCAGTCCTCGCGACGAACGGCCACTCCGGGGGGAATACCCATTTCGGGGCGTTCATCCTCCTTATCCCCCTCGTCGTCGGGGGCGACATCGAGGGGGCGCAACGCGTCGTCGCCGCAACCGACGTCGAGGATGCGGTCGAGTTCTACGCGGCGTTCGGCCTCACGAGCGTCCGGATGGCGGAGAACGACGACCTGGACGTGAACGACCCTGCCTCGGTCGCCGCTATCCGGGAGCGGGGGATGACCCTTGCCGATGTCATGGCCTACTCGGCGCCCCGGGACATGGTCGCACGGGAATGGACGAACGGATTTGCCCTGACCCGCCGGTGCGCCGACCTGCTTCACGCGCACGGGTGCGGCAGGGAGTCGATCGTCGCGGCGTTCCTCGATCTCCTCGCCTCAGAGTCGGACACCTTCATCACGAAGAAGCACGGGGAGGCCGTGGCGGAGAGAACGAT
>JAQVVW010000224.1 GCA_028698765.1 Methanoculleus sp.
TCGCCGCACTCTTTGCAGCGGTAACTCTTGCCCTTCACCCGCTCATTGAACTCTATATCGACAGGTCCACCGACTGTACACATATGCCATCACCAGGAGAGAGATGGGGGGCGGAGGATATAAAATCCTATCGTGACAACTCCGGGGGCAGGCCGGCCCGCCCACGGCTTGTGCCCCTACAGAAAGACGGTGAATACAACGAGCGTTATGATGATCATCACAGCAGCGTGTTTGGCGCCTGCCCGGAGCGACGCCTCCCCCATCTCCCCGGCGATCAGGCCCGAGAAGAACGCCTGGATAAGGCACCCGTGGTAAAGAAGACGCTCGAACGTCGCGACGGGGGTCTTTGCACCGGAAGTTAGACCCGTCGCTCCTGCCAGGATGCCGGTATCGGTTCCGGCGAGCACGGAGAGGAACTGGGCGTCGATGATGACCACGACGAAGAGAAAGACAAAGAAGACGAGGTAGACGATGACGGTGTAGATGAACATCTCAGCCCACCGTTCATGCTTAAGAGTCTCCGATATCGCCGCATCGCGGGCCGCTATCTTCAGCACCTCGGCGATATCACCGGTCATCTGGCTCGCTTTTGTGATCAGGGTGACCGTCCGGGCTATCGCCGGGGTGCGTATCCGCTCCTCGAATCGGATCAGCGCATCCTGGATGCTGGCGCCCCATTCGATGTCGCGCTTGATCTTTTTGATCTCGTAGGAGAGCACCCCCAGGTTCGCCTTGACCAGGACCGTTATCGCCTGCGTAAGTGTCAGGCCCACCTGGTTGATCCCCGAGAGGCGTTCGAGGAAGTCGGGGATGCCCGCCTCGATCTCCGTCACCCTCCTCCGCCAGACTTCGTAGAAGATGCCGAAGGGAAGGAGGACGATCAGCAACGCCACAACCAGGTGGTCGTCGAGGACGTTGATGAGGACCTCGACGTCCGGGTAGGCAGGGGTCGCAAGGAGCGTGAGGAGGATGTACGCGAGCGCGACAGGCACCGTCACATAGAACGTCCGGTTCGGCTCGATGAGGAATGCCCGGGAGGGGTGGCGCAGGAAGGACCGGAACTTCCGGACCCGGTCGTAGTCCTGCAACTGCCGGACGAGGAGTTCTTCTCCTTCCCGTTCTTCGACCCGGACGCCGTTGAATTCGCGGAGCCATTTGATGCCGGTATACCGCTCGACCTTCTCGGTCTTGATCGAGATCGCATCGATAGCGAGGATGAAGAAGAGTGAACCCACCGGGATGAGGATGTAGATGACGACCGAGAGCTGCGCAATCGGCGCACTGCCCATGAAGCCCATGACGACCATGACGATGATGATGAAGAGCGGACCGGCGACGAAGAGCGTCACGTACGCTTCGGCCGCCAGTTGGAGCGTGTTAAGAAAGATCTTCTGCTCGAGCCGGGCCTCTTCCTGGTACACACGTACCCCCGTCTCAAGGAAGGCGAGCACGTCCCCCCCGCTCTCGATGACGGAGACGAGATCCTGTATAAAATTCTGCAGTTTCTCCGATGGGGTCGTCTCCTGCAGGTGCCGGAGCGCTGTGATCATGTCGTAACCGAAGTATTCGGTGTCCCGGACGATCCGCCGAAACTCGTGAGCCACCTCGCCATAGACTGCCGACGTCTCGGCGACCGCCCGGAAGACAGTCATCATCTGTGCCCCGCCCCGCCGCATGGCGTACATGTAGGAGACGGCGTTGTGGAGCAGCAGGTTGATCCTGGTCGCCCGGTTTTTCTTCAGGACGGAAGGGTAGGTCAGGAAGAAGAAGTAGGCTGCACATGCAGCGAAGATGAAGATGCCTGCGCTCGCAACAACCTGCAGGACGCCGATCTGGGCCTCCGTCAGCACGAGCTCCGGCACCCGGATGGCAAAGACGTTGTAAACCCTGACACTTACAGAGGGGAGAACGACGAGGTGCAGTGCCAGGTACCCCAGAACACCCCAGATTACGCCGAAGAGCCCGGACGCGAGGAGTGCCCGCAGGAGGTAGTGGTCGAGGGTTACTCCCATGTTCGCCGCAACCAGGTCGTCGCGGAGGCCCCGGTAGCGTTTGGGATCGCGCTCTACCCACCGGCGGATGAGGTGGCGGACCTGCAGACCGGGGGGCAGCATCACCGGACCAACCCGCCAAGGTCGTCGAGGGAGGCGAGCACCCGGTCGGGCTCGGTCACGAAGGTCTGGACGATCCGGGCGACCGCCCGGTAGTCCCGGATACCCTGTTCGTGCATCGCAACGAGGACCCGTCTGCGGACCCGCAGTTCTTCCTCGAGCCTGCTCCGGTCCCAGCCCCGGTACTCCATGATCTCGCCAAATATCCGGGAACGCCCGCTGTAGGAGAAGGTGTCGGCCACGGGGTTATACTCGAAGACTGTGTTTACCTGGAGGTTGCCGGTGAGCGGGTCGATCCCTGTGATCTCGACGATCTCCCGGCACCGCCTGACGCGGTCCCGTCCCCGGTGGGTGAGTGCCTGGACCGATACGACGTCCAGCGCCTGGAGCATGTTTCTCGGCACGTTGAGCGGTTCGCTCCCCAGGCGATGGATCGCCGCGTCGACGCCGCCGGCATGCATGGTGGAGAACGTTGTGTGTCCTGTGTTCATCGCCTGAAAGAGCGTCTGGGCCTCGCTTCCCCGGACCTCCCCGACCAGGATGTACTCGGGGCGCTGCCGCATAGCGGCCTTGAGGAGGTCGAACATACCGATGGTGCTGCCGAGCCCCTCGGATACCGCATCACGGGTGACGCTTGCGACCCAGTTCTCGTGGTAGAGCGTGATCTCCCGGGTATCCTCGATGGAGACGACCTTTGCGAGCGGTGGGATGAAGAGGGCGACCGCGTTGAGCGATGTGGTCTTTCCCGACGCGGTGCCGCCGACGAAGAGCAGGCTTTTGTTGTTCTCGACCGCCATCCAGAAGTAGACGAGCTGGTCGGCGTCGAAGGTCTTCGACGCCATCAGTTCGACGGGCGTAAACGGCGCCGCGCGGAACTTCCGGATCGTGAACGATGTGCCATGGGTTGTGATTTCGTTGCCGAACGTGAGCTGCAGCCTTGAGCCGTCGGGGAGGGTCGCGTCCAGGAGCGGGCTCCCTATGGAGATGTGCTTGCCCGAGCGCTGGGCGAGCGTGATCGCGAGCGAGTTTAAGGCCGGCTCCTCGAACGTGATGTTCGTCTTGATGTTGTGGTGCTTGCGGTGATACAGGAAAAGAGGGATTTTCGTGCCGTCACAGGATATATCCTCGATCCGGGAGTCCTTCATCAGGGCGTCGATGCGCGACCAGCCAAGGAAGTTGCGTTCGAGGTAATAGCGGAGTTTGAAGATCGAGGCATCGGTGAGGGTGAGACCGTACTCCGTTAAGAGGTCCTGCACCTTCCCGGCAAGGACCAACCGGCGGTCGGAGGCCATGTCGTGGTCGTCGAGGATCAGGACGTCTCGGAGGTCTTCGAAGAGCCGTTCCAGGAGTTCGTACTCGAACTCCGAGAGCACCGGCTCGAAGAGGAGGTATTCGGCCTGGTTCGTCTGCGTGTTCCGGGCTATCACGGCGAGCGCGAGGCCCTCGGTGATCCAGTAGCGGTCGATCTCATCGTAGACCGGAGGGACAGCCGCTTCCACGAGGGAACTGTGCGCTGCGGGGTCGTACTCGCTTGTGGTCCCGCCGCCCTTCCTGGAAGAGCGGGCCCGGTCCAGAAGGCGGGCCAGGATGGACTGTCCGGGGGGGGAGGAGGGCTCAGGAGTCGCCGGAGGTTCTCTCTCCG
>JAQVVW010000225.1 GCA_028698765.1 Methanoculleus sp.
CTCGTCGCAATCGCAGTCCAGTTCATTCTCATCGGCATCAAAACCGCCTTCCCCATACTCACCGGAGGTACTGCATGACCCACGATCTTACGCTTCCTGGAGCCGCCCTGATCAGCACCTGCATCATTGCAGGCGGGATCCTGATCGCGGCGCAGATGTTCGCTGTCGTTATCCCGTTCGCCCAGTATGTCATGGTGGCGCTCGCCGTTCTCGTCGTCATCGGTGCCGCCATGCTCATCTTCTCCTGCAGGGACCAGATACGCCCGTCTCAGGAATGACGAAGATAACGCTCGCGCAGGTTGCCGACGGCCGCGGCAGTGCTCTGGAGAGGCTGGAGGCGGCCGACCGGATGGCCGGGGAGGCCAGAGCAACGGGAGCATCGCTCATCTGTTTTCCCGAGCAGTTCGTGGCCGGATGGACGCCGAAGGTCCCGTCGGGCTCCAGCGAACCCCTGGACGGCCCGCTCACGGCTGCATTTTCGCGTATAGCAGAGAAAAACGGCATCGCGGTCGCAGGATCGATTGTCGAAGCGGGAGACGGACGCCTCCCAAAAAACACCGTCGTGGTGCTCGGTGAAGACGGGGAGTTCCTCGCCGCCTACGCGAAGATCCACCTTTTCTCCCCCGAGGGGGAGGACCGGCACTACACCGCAGGCGATCGCATCGCCACGTTCAGCGTCGACGGGACAAAGTTCGGGATTGCCGTCTGCTACGACCTGCGGTTTCCGGAACTCTTCCGGATCTATGCCATTGCCGGCGCGGAGTGCATGCTGGTCCCGGCAGCATGGCCCTGTTCCCGGCTCTCTCACTGGGAGACCCTGCTTTCCGCACGGGCTCTCGAGAACCGCTGCTACGTGGCCGGGATCAACACGGCCGGCCGGCCGGGCGCGCCCTGGTGCGGGGGATCGCTCGCCGCCGATCCGGACGGCACCGTCATCGGCCGGTGCGGGGCCGGAGAAGAGGCCCTCACCGTCGAGGTCGATCCTGCGGCGGTTTATGATGCCCGGTCCAGCATCCCTTCACTTTCAGACCGCAGAAGTGACCTTTATCACCGGCTGCTCTCTAAATTTTAGAGATTTCCGATGCGGGGTAACCAGCATGTATCGCTCAGTCTCGCCACGACAGCGCTCCTTATCGCTCCCTGGGCCACCGCCATCGACCCGGCCGCGATCGCCGCCATCTTCTTCGGCGTCTTCGTCGGATCGCTTGCCCCGGACGCAGACGCCGTCGATGCAGCGATATTCAACGGCAGAATTGCCGGCGCGAAAGGGAAGAGAGGGCAGGTCGTAAACGGTTTTGCCGTGGTGCTCCCGGCCTTTGGTTATACCATCAGATACCTCATCTACTACCCGATCTCCCTCGTCTTCATGCTCCTCCTCCGGAAGAGTTACCGGCACAGGCACCGCGGGCTGCTCCACTCGTTCTCGGGCGTCGCACTGACATCCCTCGTTCTCTCTGGATACCTGGCCCTCATCCTCACCTGGCTCGGGGGTCCCCTCGCGCTCCTTCCGGCTTTCGGATGCGCGTTCTTTGCAGGGTGCATCCTCCACCTCGTCGAGGACACCTGCACCCCGGCCGGGGTCGCCTGGCTCTACCCCTTCTCCCGGCGGCGAGCGGCCGGCCGTGTCCGGAGCCAGGGACCCTTTGAGGTGCGCCCTGCAGCCTTCACCATCGCGCTCGTCATAGCGGCGGCAGGGTTCGCCGTCGCGCCGTTCGCGACCACCATGTCCGTCCAGGAACTCGGATCACTCGCGCTCATCGCCGCTCCCGCCCTCTGGCTCCTCTTCATGCTCGTCTCCCGCGTTCGGCCCGAGCGGCGGCGGTGAGACAAACCTTCCCCGAACCGATAGAGCATATCTATACGTATCCGCGCGATCAACGATTTCCTATGTACCGTCTTGTCTGCGTTCATTGTGGTGCAACCTACTCACCGGACCAGATCATCTATACGTGCAACCGCTGCGGACACCTGCTGACCGTCGAATACGACATGGACGGCATCGACGTCTCACGTGACGAATGGAATCGGCGCCCCCTCTCGGTCTGGCGCTACCGCGAACTCCTCCCGGTTCGGGGCGAACCGGTCTCCCTCCAGGAAGGAGGCACCCCGCTCTACCACTTAAAGAAGATCGGCAAGGAACTGGGCCTCTCCGAACTCTACGCAAAACACGAGGGGATGAACCCGACCGGTTCGTTCAAGGACCGCGGCATGACCGTGGGTGTCAGCATGGCCTGCGAACTCGGGATGACGAGCGTCGCCTGCGCGAGCACCGGGAACACCTCCGCAAGCCTCGCCGCCTACGCGGCGAAGGCCGGCGTCCCCTGCGTCGTTCTCCTGCCCGCAGGAAAGGTGGCGCTCGGGAAGGTTGCTCAGGCGCTGATGCACGGCGCCCGGGTCATCTCCATCCGCGGCAACTTCGATAAAGCGCTCGAGATGGTACACGAACTCTGCATCAGCCACGGTCTCTATCTTCTGAACTCGGTCAACCCCTACCGGCTGGAGGGGCAGAAGACGATCGGGTTCGAGGCGATCGACCAGCTCGGTGGGGAGGTGCCCGACCGGATAGTTCTTCCCGTCGGGAACGCAGGCAACATCTCCGCGGTCTACAAGGGGCTTCGGGAACTCGAGGCTCTCGGGTTCATCGACCGGCTGCCGATGATGACCGGCATCCAGGCTGCCGGTTCCCAGCCGGTGGTGAAGGCGATAGAACAGAACCTCGAGGTGCTGGTCCCGGAAGCCGCGCCCGAGACCATCGCGACCGCGATACGGATCGGCGCCCCGGTGAACGCAGAGAAGGCGCTCGTCGCCATCCGGGCGACCGGCGGGACGGCGGCATCCGTGACCGACGAGGAGATCCTTGCCATGCAGCGCGACCTCGCGCGGAAGGAGGGGATCGGGGTCGAACCCGCCTCGGCAGCCTCGGTCGCCGGAATACGAAAACTTGCCGAACTCGGCCTGATCGATAAGGATGAGCGGATCATCTGCGTGGTGACCGGGCATCTCTTGAAAGATCCCGAAACAGTGGTGCGACAATGCGAGCCCCCCACCGAGATCGACGCAGACCTGCCCTCGCTGCTCTCTGCCTTGCGCTGATCCTGATCGCTGCTCCGGCGGCGGCACAGGAGGCCGTCGTCCGGGTGCTCCCCGACGGCACCGCCTACGAGGCCTCGATCACGGTCACGGGGAGCGAGCACACCTTCTGGACGCCGGGAATGCTCGGGGAACGGGTTCCGCTCCAGGTCGAGGATGTCAAGGTGCTCGGGTCCGCGGGCCCGGTCGAGTACCGGGAAGAGGGGAGGGGCGTCATCACCTTCCCGGAGGGGAACTACACGATCACCTTCCGGGCTCCCGTGAGGGATAACCACCTTGTCGTGGCCTTCGATACGCCGCATGCCGTGACCGTCGACCTGCCCGGGGACTTCGACGTCAGAAACCCGCTCATCGGCATGGTCAGCCCCGGTGCCGTGATCTCCACAGGACCGAACGGTACCACGGAGATCGCCTGGGACCAGATACGTCTCGTGGAGACCCGCTTCTACACACCGGAGCGCGAGATCCTGCTCACCACCTTCGGCACCGTATGGCTCGCGGTCGCGCTCGTCCTGATCCTCCCCATCTTCATCTCGCGGAGACGGAACGGATGATCGAGATCGTCGCCGCATCGTTCCTGATCGGGTTCTCCTGGGCCGCCTCGCCCGGCCCCATGACCGCCTCGGTTCTCGGCCTCGGGGCGCGGCCGCCCGGGCGGGT
>JAQVVW010000226.1 GCA_028698765.1 Methanoculleus sp.
CTCGACTCGCCCCACCGTTCGTCGAGCTGGTCGATGATCCCGTTGATCCGCTGCACCTGCTGGCGGATCTTCTCCCTCGTCTCGGCATCGTCGAGCAGTTCGGCACGCCCCATGATCGCCTGGAGCGGGTTTCTGATATGATCGGCCAGCAGGGCGAACTGCTCCATGTTCCGCTCGATCTGAGTGTAGGCTTTTGATTTCAGGTCTTCGAGCTCTTTCTGGGCGGTGACGTCTCTTCCGACGGTGACGACCCTCGCGACCTCGCCGTGCTCGATGATCGGGATCCGCATCTCCCGCAAAATCATCGTCCTGTCGCCCGAACTGAGCGACCGCTCCGACGTCAGCGGCCGGCCGGTCTGGATGACCCGGTCGTAGAGCTGCCGCGTCGCGGGAGGGAGGAACGGCACGACGGTGAAGAGATCCTTCCCGACTACGTTCGTCTCGAGCCCGAGGTCTTCGCACCAGGCGATGAAGGCGTCGTTTGCGAGAAGAACGGTGAGATAGGTGTCGACGACGGTAACGGTGTCGGTGATGGCGTCGAGGACGATCTGATAGAGACCTTCCGACTCCCGCAAGACGTACTCGGACTGCTTCCGGTCGAGCGCGCCCGCGATGATATGGACGGCCGCAGAGAGAAGCGCCACATCCTCGCCCGCAAACCGGGCGCCTTCGGCATCCAGATCGTAGCCGACAAAGCCGACGACCGCTCCGTGCAGCCGGAGAGGGATCATCAGGGCCGCCGTAGCGCCGTGCCGCTCCAGGAACTCGCGCTCTACCCTGTCCGACCGCCCACTCCCCCCGTTCACGATCACCGTCTCGCCGTTGAGAACCCGCACCGCCCACCAGGGCGGATCGTCCTTGAGGAGGGTGCGCGACTCGCCCCGCAGCGGAGCCTGCCCCGTCCGGCACCACTCGTGCGTTGCGCCGAGATGCGTCCGAGGGTCGTTGAAGAGAGCGAGATAGACCCTGCACGCCCCGCAGGCGCGGCCGAGATCCTCGAGCGAGCTGTCGATCGCCGGATCGATCGCCGCCGGGTCCATGAACCGGGCGGGCATCGCCGCGACCGCCGCTTCAAGGCCGCTATCCGGATAGGGTGCAGCGTTGGCCCCGTGCTCCACGCCGGCCTCGATACAGGAGAGGAGGAGCCACACATCGGCGGTCCCGGGGTCGCGGACGGTGCTGAGGGCTATCCGGGAGGAGAACGAGGTGGCGTCCCGCCGTCGGGCGGCGACCGTCCCGGTCCACCGTCCGGTAGAGAACGCGAGGTCGATGCAGTCCCGCCCCTCTTCGGGGGAGAGCCAGAGACGGGTCACCGGTACTCCAACCACCTCTGAGAGGTCGTACCCCCACAGGGCAAGCAGCGAAGCGTTGGCAAAGGCGATGCACCCCTCCTGATCGACGATGCAGATCCCGGAGAGCGAGGTCTCGATCACCTGCTGCAGTATCGCAGAGGTGACGTCGGGCGTCGTGTGGTGGGTCTCGCCAGCCTTCGGGCGACCCGTCATATTCGAATCCATACAAAGACCGTCCCGGGCGACCGATCGAGTCGCCTCCGGCCGTTCCGGGGAGCGGCGGGATGCGGCCCCTCAGGATAGCCTGGATGATCAATCCCCGGGCCCGGTATTATAACTTTTCGTTTGCACTGTCCCGGCTCCCGCCCCATAACCCGCCGGGATCAGGCACCCGCCTCGGGCCTTCGTGAATAACTCCGGTAGGTCACGAGAAGGGCGGTGCCGATCAGGAGGAGGACGGCAAGCGAGACCCAGAGCCCGGCCCCCGGCGGGATGAGGTTCACGACGTAGTCGATGCCGAGAGCGATGGCGAAACTGCCGATGAGGCCGCCGATGGTGATGCAGGCGAGGACCTCCGTCTTCGTCATCCCGAGCATTCTTCCGACGATGGAGCCGACGATGCTCCCCGACCCGTCGAAAGGGAGAGCCACGAAGGCGATGAGACCGACGAAGTAGAGACGCTCAAGCCACGGCCGCCGGTCGAGGAACGTCCTGCCCGCCTCCATAAAGCGGCTTATCCAGGGGCCGGCGTAGGGAATGCGGAGAACCAGCGGGAAGTTCCAGGCCATAAAGAGCCCGCCGGCGAAGTCCAGGAAGGCCAGGGTGAACGCGGCCAGCCACCACGGGATCCCCAGGAGGATGCAGACCGGGATGATCGTCTCCCGGCCGAGCGGCGGGACGACGTAGGCGACCATCATCCCGAAGAGCAGGAGCCACTGCTCCGCCGGGAGGAAGAACCATACGACGGCAAGAAAGAGCCCGCAGAGCAGGAACGGAACCGAGACCTTCAGCCCGCTCGTCGTATCGTCGTCATCGTCCCGGATATCGATCTGCCGCATGAATCACCGTCACCTGAGGGGAGTTCCCACGCGTTGGCCGGAGTCACTCCTCGCCGGGAGAGCCGGGGGGACCCGGAGGAGCCCGGGTATTCAGGATGCGCTCGATGATCTTCGACGAACTGGCGAGCGAGCCGGGATACCCCGGTATCCTGACGACGTCCGCGTCGAGGCCGCGTTCCCGGAGTTTCTGCCGGAGATGCCCCTCGTCGAAGTGCTGGTTGAACCCGAGCGTGATGATATCGGGCCGGAGTTCCTCGATCGGCCGGAACATATCGTAAAGGTCGCCGAGGAGCGCGTGGTCGACCGGCCTTAGCGCCCGGACCACCCGGAGCCGCTGGTCTTCGGGGAGGATCGGCCGCGGTTTATGCTTCACGTTCGTGTCCCGCGCCACGATCACAACGAGCTCGTCGCCGAGGTTCCGCGACTCCTCAAGGTAGTAGAGGTGTCCGGGGTGGAGGATGTCGAACGTCCCCGTTGCGACCACGCGGATCACTCGACCACCTCGAGGCGGGTCGCGCTGCCGTCCGCCCGGTAGCACCGCCAGTCACGCTTCCCGTAGGGGTAGCCGACGATGATGTGATATCGGCCCACCGTGGGGAAGAACCTGAGATCCGCCGTCGACGGGGAGAGGACGCCGTTCGGGTGGCTGTGGGCGCTGCCGGCCTGGTGGATGTCCAGCGGGAGCATATCGACGAAGAACGAGGCGCTCTCTTCCCCGACGATGGTGCCGGGAACCAGGTCGAGGTCCCGGATAACGCCGTCCCGTTCCCGCAGCACGGCAACGAACTCGTCCGGATAGTGTTCCTTGCCGAGCTCGAGGAGCATCGCAAGCAGATCCCTGCTGATCCCGCGTATGACCATTCTTCTGAATAGTAGGGAAGGAGGGGACATAAGTCCTCGCGTTGAAGATACATGCCCGGGCCGCGGGGGTCTTCGCGGAAAAAGGATCGGTTAAGGGATAACCCGTTGTTCTTCTGCCGGGGTCTCCGGGGTTATGTTCCCGGTCACATTCTCAACCAGGGTTATGTTCTCCACCGGGGTTATGTTCCCCTCAACGGTGACGTTCACCGTCTCGAACGCAAGCGGGATGAGCGGGGTGTGGTCGTTGTTGACGGCCTGGACCGAGAAGTTGTGCTCGCCCGCCGTCACGTTCTCCCAGGTGTGGGTGAGGTTCGTCGAGATGACGTAGCCGCCGGTCTTGGGGATAGCAGGCGCGCTCTCGTTCGTCGGCACCACGGCATCCAGGTAGTAGTGCAGGTGCCCCTCGCCCGGCGCGTTCGGCTGCCCGGTCGGCTCAACCAGCGTGAAGTTCGTGACGTTCACGCTCACCGTGACGTTCCCGGCAGCGACGCTGGCGCCCTCCATGGGTTCGACGATGGTGATGTTCGCTTCAGTGG
>JAQVVW010000227.1 GCA_028698765.1 Methanoculleus sp.
CGTCGGGCAGACACGGGCTCGTGGTCTAGCTGGTTATGACGTCGCCTTGACATGGCGGAGGTCCTGAGTTCGAATCTCAGCGAGCCCATCACCGTTTTTGAAACGATTGATTTCTTGAAGTTCTTTTCCTGGAGATACAACCCTCTCCAGGGTTGATAAATCCGGTATTTTCATGCCTCTCGCTATGTGGGCGATCGTGCCTTCCCCGGAGCATGATCCGCGGCCCCCGCTTTCCACCGGATTTTTTGCCGGCTGTCCGTGCGCAGTTTTTTCCCGCAGTTTTTACTCACTCCGTGCCCAGTACTTCGCTAAAATATTTGAGACCTCACCCGGCGGTCAAACCACCAACCTCCCTTCGCGGCTTCGCGTTCTTCGCGTGAGGCTCTCTGATCGTCAGAGACTGAAAACTCACGCGAAGTCGCGAAGAACGCGAAGTTCAGTGTCCGGATGCTGTTATCTCACCTTCGTACCTTCAGTACCCGATATTTGGCCCTTAGATCCATCCCACTATACGTCTCCGTTACGACCGCACCATGCCATGCTGGGTGCCAGAATTAGCGAAGTAATGGTGCCATGCTCCAGCCCGGAGCCGGATGAGAGGGCGTGCAGTCACCCGACAGTCCCGCCACGACCGCTCACGACACCTACCGCCCACGACCGACGTCGGGCTCGGGTCCCTGTCTCACACGAAGATTTATCACCGGTGTCGTCCCTCACCGCGGCACGGTTCCCCGCCCGACGGGCGGGGGATGCCGGGAGGGGGAAGAAGAGATGACCACCGCGCAGGTGCTTGAGCCCGGGCAGAAGACGGCCGATTCCCGGGCGGCCGAGACCGAACAGAGGATGACCGACGACGAGCGGTTCTCGATGATCATCAGCATCATGGGCGCCACCGGCGGCCTCATAGCAGTCCGTGATGAGCGCATCCCGGAGGACGTGGCCATGAGCGCCGGTTACACGCCCGGCGTGCCGCGGCTCGGCGTCCCGGCGTTGCGATCGAGCGATGCCAGCATGGGCATCACCAACCCCGGGTACCGCCCCGACGATCCGGGCGCAACCGCGCTGCCGGCTTCCATCGTCGTCGGGTCGAGTTTCAACCCGGACCTCGCCCGCGACGGCGGCGTGCTGCTCGGCCGCGAGGCCCGGATCCGGGGGTTCAACATCATGCTGGCCGGCGGGATCAACCTCGCCCGCGACCCGCGCAACGGCCGCAACTTCGAGTACTACTCCGAGGACCCGCTCCTCACCGCCGTCCTCGGCGCCGAGGCGGTAAGCGGCATCCAGAGCCAGGGTGTCATCTCGACGCTCAAGCACTACTCGCTCAACTGCAACGAGACCAACCGGCACTGGCTGGACGCGATCATCGATCCCTCGGCGCACCGCGAGTCCGACCTGCTCGCGTTCCAGATCGCGATCGAGCGTTCGGAGCCCGGCGCGATCATGAGCGGCTACAACAAGATCAACGGCGAGTATGCCGGCGGGAACCGCCATCTCTTAAACGAGGTGCTCAAGGGCGCCTGGGGATATAAGGGCTGGGTGATGTCCGACTGGGGCGCGACGCCCTCGTGGGAGTTCGCTCTCGCCGGGCTCGACCAGGAGTCCGGCGTGCAGGCAGACGCAGTCTTCTGGAAGGCGGAGCCCTTCACGGACCCGCTCCGGAAGGCCTACGCAGAAGGCAGATTCCCGAAGGAACGCCTCTCCGATATGGTGCGCCGCATCCTGCGCTCGCTCTACGCGGTCGGGGCCGATTCGTGGGGGCCGGCGCCCGAGGTCAACATGGAGGCGCACAACGAGATCGCCCTTAAGACCGCCCGGCAGGGTATCGTGCTCTTGAAGAACGACGGCATCCTGCCGCTCGCGACCGCTAGACCGCTCAAGATCGCAGTGATCGGCGGCTACGCGCAGCTCGGTGTCCCGAGCGGCACCGGATCGGGTGCGGTGCTCCCGGTGGGCGGGTACGCGGGTATCGTCAAGGTCGGCGGTCCGGGGCCCCTGGGGCGCGCGCGGAACCTCTACCTTCTCCCGTCGTCGCCTCTTGAGGAGCTGAAGAGACTCCTGCCCTCGGCGGAGATCGAGTTCGACCCCGGACAGACGCCGGCGGAGGCGGTCCTCCTCGCACGACGCTCGGATTTTGTCATCGTCTTCGGGATCCGCGTCGAGGGCGAAGGCTTCGACATCGCCGATCTCTCGCTGCCCTGGGGCCAGGACGCCGTCATCGAGGCCGTGGCGTCCGCCAACCCGAACACCGTCGTGGTGCTGGAGACCGGCAACCCGGTCGCGATGCCGTGGCTGGATAAGGTGAAGGCGGTCGTCCAGGCGTGGTATCCGGGGCAGGCCGGCGGGCAGGCGATCGCCGAGGTGCTCACCGGGGCGGTGAACCCCTCCGGCCGTCTGCCGATCACCTTCCCGGCCGACCTCGCCCGGACTCCAAGGCCGGACCTCCCCGGCCTCGGCACGCCGTGGGGTACGCCGACCACCATCCATTACGATGAAGGCGCGGAGGTCGGCTACCGCTGGTTCGCAAAGGCGGGTACTACGCTGCTCTTCCCCTTCGGCCACGGGTTGAGTTACACGACGTTTGCCTACAGCGATCTTTCGGTCGGCGGCGGCGAGACGATCACGGCAAGGCTCACCGTGACGAACACCGGCGAACGCGAGGGTGCAGACGTGCCGCAGGTGTATCTGACGGAGGCGGCGGGTGAGAGGCGGATGCGGCTTCTCGGATTCCAGCGCGTCCTGCTCGGGCCGGGTGAAAGCCGGCAGGTGACGGTTGAAGCCGACCCCCGCCTGCTTGCACGGTTCGACGGCGAAGCCGGCAGGTGGCGCATTGCAGAAGGAAGACACCGGGTGGCGGTCGGGAGATCAGCCACGGATCTGGTATTGACAGGCGATACCCGGTTATCCGCGAGGCTGTTTTGAGGGTGAGGGCCCGGGTAACGTCAACATGCCGCAGAGTCCATCGACGCCGTGACCGCCACCCATCGCGGGGCACCGGGATACGCACCGGCGGCCCTACTTCTACAGTCTCAGTAGTACTTCGCTAACTTCTTCCTCCCTCTCATATTATTCAACGTCTCCCCATCCTCCTTTCTCTAAACCCGGTGACGCAACCAGGGAATTCCTTTCACCATTCCCATCGATGCCCGGATCGCTTCCCAGATTATGACAATGAACTGTTCGAATCGAAACGCGCGCATATCGATGGTTCTCGGTCCCTGCTTCACCGGCGAGAAATGCATCCACAGGAGAGCGATCCAGACGTTCTTCAGGAGGAAGGAAATGGATGGTCAGGTGCTGATCCAGTGCCGCGACAGCAGGAGCACAACATTCTTTCGGTTTGAGGTCGCTACTCTTTCTGCTGGTTTTCATCTTCCTTTGGGCAAAAGGCCTGAGGGGCCGCCTGCAACCCTTATAGATCTTTCGCCTTTGTGCGCGTTTTCGGGCGGAGAGGCACAGTCGGGTCTCTCAAATTAGCGAAGTACTGGGTCTGAATCGAACAACAGTGCAATCCAGATGTCATTCTGATGGATGTACTTACAGCGTGTATATTCATATGCGCACATTCCGCATGTCTTCCGTCATGTATAGTATTTTTCGAACTCCCTCCCCAGCAATCGCAGGATCTTCCACAACTCCTCATTCAGGTTCGTCACCCGTTTCACCCTCCTCCCCTCCTCGACCATTTCAAACTCCCGCACCCT
>JAQVVW010000004.1 GCA_028698765.1 Methanoculleus sp.
TGATGAGGTCGGCGATCTCTTTTCTGACCCTGACGACCCGCGAAGTCGAACCGCGGATTGAGAGGATACGCTGGATGAAGGGGGCCGCGATACTCCCGGTGATCACGGTCGCGCGCTTCTGGACCCCGGGGAGTTTCTTCAAGAGATCGGGCTCGTGGAGGATCGCGAACGGCGACCCGATCGAGGGGTCGCCGAGCGGGGTCCCGCTGATCTTCATCGAGAACTTCTCGTTTAAGTCGGTGACGAGGTCATGAAACTCGTCGACGGTATGGACCTGCTGCCCCTCGATAAGCGGCGCGTTCCCCAGGATAAGCCCCTGGTCGGTCCTGTTCGCAAACCTCATCAGGATCAGGCCTTTCGCGCCCCGCTCCTCCAGCCACGCGCAGGTCTCTTCGAGGGCCTCGCCGTCGTTGACCCCGGGAATGACGACTGCTGCCGCATAGACGTCGATTACGCCGCAGAGCCGGTCGAGGACCGCGAGCGAGGCCTCCGGCGTCGGGTCGTGCATCCACTGCCGCCGGAGGTCGGGGTCGGCGGAAAAGACGGTGTAGGAGACCTCGGAGAGGCCGTTATCGATGAGGAACCCGGCTATATCCGGATCGTCGAACCCCTTCCCGCTGGTGTAGCCGATATGGAGCGGCGCTTCCATGCTGCCGAGCAGCTCGACGAGGTCGCGGAACTCCGGGTAGCAGCTCGGGTCCCCGCCGCCGCTGATGGTGATCCGGTCGATATCGTCGCTCAGCACCTGGAGGTTTGCCAGCGTCTCGTCGGCGACGGTTCGGAGGCTTTTGAATCCTTCGTACCCCTCCCGCACGCCCCGGGTGCAGTAGTCACAGCCCTTCTGGAAGGGCAGGCAGTATTTGCAGCCGAACGACGTCGTCCCCTTGACGTGTTTGAAGTAGCAGTACGAACAGAATCCCCGGCAGTCGAGGCCGGGCCGGCCCCCGAGATCGACGGTGAGATGCGACATCCTGATGATACTTCTGTGCTCCTTTGTTATGAACGTTGCAGACTCGCCCCCCGGCTCCACCTCGCGGTGCCGGTTCGCCGGCCGCTCGGACGTCGACGTTGTGACTGTTCCGGCGAGGAAGAGCTGCCGGCGAACCGGCGGCACCATTATCGTCCGGCAGGGTGAGAGTGCCGTGGAGGAGAGGGTATGCGGACGAGCCACCGGCTGCTGCTCCGGCTCTATCACGACCCCGGCTACGACTTCTCGCGGGTCGAGGTCGAGTACGTCGACCGCGGGGCGCCCGGCGACCGATCGAGGGTACAGGGCGAGCGGGTCCTCGCGCTCGATGCGCAGTACCTGGAGGTGGACGCCGGGACCCATGTTGCGTGTATTCCGTATCATCGGGTCCGGCGGGTACTGTATGATGGGGAGACGGTATGGGCTGGCGGGACCTTGAGATACACAGGGGATGCTGGAGGGGCATGAGAATTCGGGCGCCATCTTTTTTAGCGCGGACGATCCACAATATAAGGTATGCCCCAGTGGCTTAGCTGGCAGAGCGGCTGACTTGTAATCAGCAGGTCCCGAGTTCAAATCTCGGCTGGGGCTTAACGAGTTCTAGTTTTTAATCTTCCCCAGATTGAAAGGGGTCCGTATTTTCGATACTCTGCCGTTGGTCTAACTAGCGGACATATCATAGCGCAAACATGGAATACTGGTGTCCAGAATTCCAAAACCAGTATTCCAGGGTCTATCTCCGTCATGATACTCGTCGCCCATTGTGTCCAGTAAAGCATCTACGTCCCGCAAACCTTTCAGAACGCCCGTCCCATGTTGTTATATATACTTATACAACTAACCGGTCACTCATGCCAGCGTGTAGCCATGGCACGCACAGCCCCCGGCTCGACACGATTCTGATGGTCGAGGAGTTCATCCGGGAGCACAGCGGCGAATACCGGCGGCGGGCCTTATGGGAGAGCCTGCCGAAGAGAATGATGTACCAGACGTTCAAGGCGGTCCTCGAATATCTTGAGGAGTCAGGGAAGATAGCAAGCGATTCACAGGGAAAGATCTGCTGGATTCACAACCCGGAGTTAGTCCGGAAGTATGCACTGCGTGAAGACCTGCGGATCCGATGAAGTGCCGAATCTATTTTGCGGATGAGCAGGTGCAGGGGGCCTTCATGGCCCTCAAGGCCTCCCGGGACCCCGGAGATCAGCGGTTAGCCGGGCTGCTGGATCAGGCTCTCGACAGAATCTCGGCGGACGCCTTCTGCGGGATCCAGGTGCCAAAGAAACTGATCCCGAAAGACTACCACAAGAGGCACGGACCACTGGAAAATCTCTGGAAATACAATCTCACCCGTTCATGGCGGCTCATGTATACCGTAGCCAGTGACGGCGACACAATCGCGGTCATCATCGAGTGGCTGGACCATACCGACTATAATCGCCGGTTTGGGTACTGAGTGTAATCACGGCAGAATTGGTATGCGCACAACCTCCGGCATCTGGCTGGTGCGGGCTGTGCTCGACGCCCTGTGCCCAACGTGCGATGTGCTGTCGCAGTGGTACAACCGCGATCAGGCCCGGTATCTCATGCTTATTCATGCAAAAGGCCTTCCGGACGTGCTGTCCTGGTGCAACCAGCTCCTATCGGACCACCGGCGGCGATTCCAGGCCCAGCCGGGCCGGGATGGCGTCTCTTTCGGGCCACTCTGAGCCCGAAGACCGGGTCGCACCCCCACCCCATCGCAGCTCTTTTCACCCGACCGCACCCATATATATACATGGCCTCTCACGTCCACCGGATAGAGGTACACTATTCCCGCGATCCACGGCTACAGACGCGTACCGAGAGGTTCCGCTCGCCGGGCATCCCCCTGCGCGAGCTGCATCTCGTCGACGTCTATACCATAGCGACCTCTCAGAGGGACTTCTCCCCCGACGAGCTCTCGCAGATCGGTGCGCAGCTCAGCAACCCCGTTGTCCAGCGGTACTCCGTAGACCGGCCGACGACGGAGGCCGACTTCGATTACGCGATCGAGGTCGGGTTCCTCCCCGGCGTCACCGACAACGCCGGGACGACGGCAAAGCAGACCATCGAGGATTACTTCGGGTTCCGGTTCGGCGAAGGGGAGGCGGTCTTCTCGTCGCAGCTCTACCTCGTCGCCGGCGACCTGACCCCCGAATCCCTGCAGAGGCTTACAACGGCTCTCGCAAACCCGCTCGTCAACCAGGTTCATGTAAAAAGCCGCGAGGAGTACGGTGAGACGGGGATGGACACGATCACGCCCTTCGTCCGCCTCGACGAACTCCAGGCGGCCGGGACCGTGAACCTCGACCTCCCCGACGCGGACCTCGCACGCATCGGGAAAGAGGGTATCATCGACCCCGAGACCGGGGAGCGGCGGGGACCGCTCGCGCTTGACCTCGCCCAGCTCCACGCAATACGGGACTACTTCCGGGGGCTTGGCCGGAGGCCGACGGACGTCGAGCTCGAGTCGCTCGCCCAGACCTGGAGCGAGCACTGCAAGCACACCATCTTTGCCTCGGCGATGGACGACGATCTGCCGAGAGGGCTCTACAAGACCTGCATCCAGGCGGCCACCAACACGATCCGCAAGGAGAAGGGCGAGAACGACATCTGCGTCTCGGTCTTCACCGACAACTCCGGCGCCATCGTCTTCGACGACGAGCACCTCGTGACCTGCAAGGTCGAGACCCACAACTCCCCCTCGGCCCTCGACCCCTTCGGCGGCGCCCTCACCGGCATCGTAGGAGTGAACCGGGACACGATCGGCTTTGGCCTCGGCGCCAAGCCCTGCATCAACATCTACGGCTACTGCGTCGGCGACCCCGATACCGATCCGGCCCTCTTCCGCGGGAAGAACCGGACAAACCCCATCCTCCCCCCCCGGAGGATCTTTGAGGGCGTCATCAGCGGCGTCGGCGTGGGCGGCAACTGCTCCGGCATCCCGACGCCGCAGGGCTGGTGCTACTTCCACGACCGGTATGTGGGTAAACCCCTCGTCTTTGCGGGCACGGTCGGCGTGATGCCGCGTGCCCGTAACGGGAAACCACTCCACGAGAAACAGGCCCTCCCCGGCGACCTCATCGTCATGGTGGGCGGCCGGGTCGGCAAGGACGGGATCCACGGGGCCACCTTCTCGTCGGAGGCCCTCGACCCGGCAAGCCCCGTGACCGCGGTCCAGATCGGCGACCCGATCACCCAGAAGAAGTTCTCGGACGTCATCGTCAAAGAGGCCCGCGACCTCGACCTCTACCGGAGCATCACCGACAACGGGGCGGGAGGACTCTCCTGCTCCGTCGCGGAGATGGCGAAGGAGTCGGGCGGGTGCCACGTCCTCCTCGACCGCGTGCCCCTGAAATACCCCGGCATGGCGCCGTGGGAGATCTGGATCTCCGAGTCGCAGGAGCGGATGACGCTCGCCGTCCCGGAGGAGAAGGTCGAGGCGTTCATGGACCTTATGAAGAAGAGGGAGGTCGAGGCCACCGTCATCGGGACGTTCACCGATACCCGCAGGTGCGTCGTGGAATACAACGGCGAGACTGTTATGGACGTCGACCTCGACTTCCTCCACGACGGCCTCCCAAAGAAGCACCTCATAACGAGGCCTCCGGCGGCAATCCCTGCCGACCCCGTGCCTGCGTGCCCGGAGCGGCTCGACGACCTCCTCCTTAGCATGCTCGGGCGGAAGAACATCTGCTCAAAAGAGTTCATCTCGACCCGGTACGACCATACCGTCCAGGGCGGGCACGTCCTCGGCCCGGTCCAGGGGAGCGGGCGGGTCCAGGCCGTTGCCACGCTGACGAAGGTCGTCCCCGGCTCGATGAAGGGCGTGGGGCTCTCGCAGGGCCTCTTCCCGCTCTATACGGAGCTCGACCCCTACCGCATGGCCGTTGCCGCGATCGATGCGGCGATCCGGGGCCTGATAGCGATAGGGGTTCCGATGGACACCATCGCGCTCCTTGACAACTTCTGCTGGTGCTCCTCCGACGAGCCCGAGAGGCTCTGGCAGCTCAAGCGCGCTGCGCTCGGCTGCCGTGACGGCGCGGTCGGGTTCGGCACGCCGTACATCTCCGGCAAGGACAGCATGTATAACGACTTCTCGGGATTCGACGCGGAATCTAACCCCGTCAAGGTCTCCGTCCTCCCGACCCTCCTCATCTCCTCGATAGGGGTCCACCCCGACGTCACCACCGCGGTATCGATGGACGCGAAGTTCGACGGCGACCTCGTCTACGTCGTCGGGGAGACCGGAGAGGAACTCGGCGGGTCGGATTACCTCGCGCACCTCGGCATCGAGGGAGGTGCGGTCCCGGCCCTCGAGATCGAGGAGGCAAAGGCGCGGTATGAGAGGATGACCGACGCGATCGAGAGAGAACTCGTCGCATCCGCTTTCCCGGTGACGCACGGGGGCCTCCTCGTCGCCCTCGCAAAGGCCGCGATCGCAGGAAGGGTCGGCATGGATATCGCCATACCCGGCGAGATGCGCCCGGACTGCTACCTCTTCTCGGAGTCGCTCGGCCGGTTTGTCGTCACGGTCGCCCCCGCTGACCGGGAAGCGTTTGAGGAGATCTTCGGCGGCGACGCACACCTCCTCGGCCGCGTCGACGGCACGGCCTTCCGGGTCTCGGCGGGAGAAAAGACCCTCATCGAGCAGCCCATCACAGCGATGGAGGCTGCATATAAGGCACCTTTCGGGGGGTACTGAGATGGCTACTATCAAGACCCCGGCAAAGGCCCTCATCATGAGCGGCTACGGTATCAACTCCGAGATGGAGACCAGGGAAGCCCTGATGCGGGCCGGCATGGCATCCGATATCGTCCATATCAACGACCTCATCGCGGGGGAGAAGGTCCTCTCCGACTACCGGCTGATGGTCTTCCCCGGCGGGTTCTCCTACGGCGACGACACGGGCGCCGGCAACGCTTACGCAAACCGCGTCCGGAACAACCTCTCAAGCGACGTCAAAGAGTTCCTCGCAGGAGACAACCTCGTCCTCGGCATCTGCAACGGGTTCCAGATCCTCGCAAACCTCGGCCTCGTCCCCGCGTTCGAGCAGGACCGTCCACGGGATATCGCCCTGATGCCGAACCGGAAGGGCGTGCTGGAGTGTCGCTTCGTCACGCTCAAACCTGCTGCGGAGAACCTCTGGACGAAGGGCATCACGCACCTCTACTGCCCGGTCTCCCACGGCGAAGGGAACTTCTCCTGCTCGGAAAAGACCTTAAAAAGGATCGAGCGCGAGAACATGGTCGCGTTCCGCTACTGCCGCGACGACCTCTCCCCCGCGGGAGGGGAGTATCCCTACAACCCGAACGGTTCGCTCGCGGACATCGCCGGGATAACCTCGGCGGACGGCCGGGTCCTCGGCCTGATGCCGCATCCCGAACGGGCCATGGAGTTCGTGAACCTCTACGACTGGCCGACCCAAAAAGAGCGCTTGCGGCGCGAGGGAAAACCCCTGCCCACCGGGTCGATGAACATGCAGATCTTCCGGAACATCGTTGCATACTTCGGGGAGTAGCCCCGTTGAGAGTCTACCCCGGAGCCTCGATGAGACCCCGGTGAGGGGGGCGGAGACGGCCCGGGCTCCCTTCGGCCCGGGTTCTCTGCCCTTTCAAACCACGAACAACTGCCCGAGCTCCACCTTCTGCCAGTCCCGGTCCACGACCTTCATCCAGAGCGTACGGGTCGCCGGGGCAAAGACCACCTGGTGATCCGACGAGTACGGCATACCCTCAAGCATGCTGTGCCGGAATGTCGCTCCCCCGTCCTCCAGCAGCACGTCGCGGATTGCCACCATCCGTTCGCCGTCGATCGATCCCTTGCTCTCCTCGGCGAGGCGGAGCAGGTTCTCGTACCGCGAGGTCGAGTGCTCCGCCGGAGGCGCTGCAAGCCGCCACGACGGGTCCACGAAGTGGTTTGCGGCCGCGATCACGCCCGTGCCCTCCCGGCGCTTGATATCGTAGACGGTCTCCTCGTAGGAGTAGGCCCTGTCCGGTCCTGCCGCGTTCACGATCCAGGCGCAGTCCGCACGGGTGGTCATGATCCCGGCATCGAGCCCGTCCATATCGGAGTAGTCGAGCATAAGCCGGAAGAACTCCCCAATGAGGTCGGGTCTCCCGGCAATCTCAAGTTCACCGCCGGAATCCGCCGCGTTATCGTCGGCGACAAAAAGCCCGGCGCTGTTCATCAGCGTCTCGGGACGCGCCCCGGCCGGGCCGAAGGTCGCGACGCCGTTGCTCCCGTCGGTCGGGTTGTAGATCGCGAGGGTGTAGTAGGGGTAGAAGACCGAGAAGACGTCGGGCAGGTCGTAGTTCCGGGAGAGGACCACCGAACCGTCCGGGGTGTAGTTGCCCCATACCGCCATGAAAGAGCACCCTGCCTTCGCCCCGTAGGTTATGAGGTAGACGATCGGGCCTTCGTAGAGGATATCGACCTCATCCCGGGTGAGGCCGGATGTCTCTGCGATGCCGGCCCGGATCTCCTTCATGCGCTTCGCCTGGAGCGCCGTTGCCGTTGTAGCGAACTCGCCGATCTCCGCCTCCGTGTAGCCTGAAGCCGTGAAGTGGGAGCGGAGCATCGCGTACTCTTCCTGGAGTTCGTCCTTCATCAGGGCGCCGTACTGCCGTCCCATCTCCCGGTAGGTGCCGGAGAGGACGACGACATGATACGCTCCTGCCTCGTAGCGTGTGCCGTTGCCGGACGTGGCAACCTGTTTCAGCCCGGTATCGGCCGCCCCCGCATTTTCCGAAGTGAGGACGATCGCCGTCGCCGGGACCACAAGCGCCAGTGCGATGAGGAGGTACAACAGTCTCATGAGGAGATCTCCACACTCCACCGAATAAACCTGCTTAAACTGTTTGAGCATGGTCTTTCCTGGCTCCTGCCCCTCTACCGCATCTTGTCCCCGGCCCGGGGAGCATCCGGGAGCCCACTCGATCCGGGTCGGGAACGGCACCAGACTTCCTGCAGAAAAGCGGGTTGCACAACGGAATCAAAGCCGGTATCGGCCGCCCGCAGAACTGTGGCAGGGCGATGCATCGACCGGTGACGGAAAGTTTGAGATAGTAGGGAGAAAAAAAGGAAGTACGATGAGTACGTATCAGGAGACGGCCGGGGAGGAGAACGGAGGGGTATGGGAGTTGCGGCTCTACGTCGCAGGCCAGACCCCGAAGTCGCTCGCAGCATTCGCGAACCTGAAGAAGTTCTGCGAGGAGCATCTTGCCGGCCGATACCGGATCGAGGTGATCGATCTCGTCGAACAGCCTCAGCTCGCGAGAGACGACCAGATCTTTGCCGTCCCCACGCTGGTCCGGAAACTTCCTGAGCCCTTACGAAAGATCATCGGCGATCTCTCGAACACCGAGAAGGTTCTGGTCGGCCTCGATATACGGCCGGGGAATAAAACCTAAATCTCAGGGGGGTGAGCGACGAGAGCGACAACCAGGACCGGGGCAGGCGGTTGACCACGGAAGAATTCGAGGCGGCACTGAAGAGTGCGGACTCCCGCTACATCCTGCGGCTCTACGTAGCCGGGATGACCCCGCGGTCACAGAGGGCGATCGAGAACATCAAGAACATCTTTGAGACGAGCTACAAAGGGAGTTACGATCTCGAGGTTATCGACATCTACCAGCACCCCGAACTGGCAAAAGATGCCCAGATCCTCGCGGTGCCCATGCTCATCAAGCAGCTTCCCCTGCCCATCAAGAGGTTGATCGGGGAGATGTCGGACGAAGATCGCGTCCTTGTCGGGCTCGGGATCAAACAGCTGGAGTGACTGTGCGCTCCACCGGAAACTACCCTCCAGGTAACTCACCCAACATGAACATTCCCCGATTACCGCGAGAGGAAGAACTCCTCCGCGTGCTGGAAGAACTCTATGGAGGCTTTACGGAGGCCGAAGAGACCCTCTCGGCGATCCGGAGGGGGGAGGTCGATGCCTTCCTCGTCTCCACGGACGAGGGCGAGAAGGTCTATACCTTAAACACCGCCGAACACCCCTACCGTGTACTCGTCGAGCAGATGCGGGAAGGGGCCGCGACGCTCTCCACCGACGGCACCATCCTCTACTGCAACGAATCGTTCGCCCGGCTTCTCGGCATGCCCCATCAGAGCCTGATGGGAGAGTCGATCCACGCCTTCATCGCTCCGGCCGGCGCGGAGAGGCTCCGGAGAATAATGGAGGGCGGGAACCCCTCCGGCACCGCAGGCGAGAGCACGCTCCAGGCGCACGGCGGGGACCTGGTGCCGGTGCATCTTTCCCTGAAACTCCTGCAGATGGACGGGCTGCAGGTCTTCTCCCTGGTTGCCACAGACCTGACCGAGCAGAAGCAGTCGGAGGAACTTCTCAGGAGAGCCTACGCCGAACTCGAGACCCGGGTGAAAGAGCGGACCGCCGAGCTTGCCAGGTCCAACCGGGCCCTGCGCGAGAGCGAGGAGCGGCTGGCGATGGCTCTCGATGCCGCCAGTCTCGCACCCTGGGATCTCGATCTCGTCTCCGGAGATGCCATTCCCTCCGACGCGCTGGCGAAGTTCTGGGGCGTTCCCGATGCCGGCGCACTGCGGGCTCAGGCCGACTGGAAGGCTTTCGTGGTGCAGCAGGACCTGCCCCGGATCCAGCAGGCCATCGAAGAGGCGATCGCCGGGAACGGCGAGTTCCAGATCGAGTACCGCATCCGCCGCCCCCCCGACGGCTCGGTCCGGTGGATGGGAGCCCAGGGCCTGGTGCGCCGGGACCCGGAAGGGCGGCCTCATCGCCTCATCGGCGTAGTCGCCGACGTCACCGAGCAGAAGCGTGCTGAGGAAGAACGGGCCAGGTTTCATGACGAACTCAAGAGTGCGCACCGGGAGGCGAACCTCTACCTGGATATCCTGACGCATGACATCGGTAACACCGAGAACGTCTCGAACCTCTATGCCGAGCTGCTCCTTTCCATCCTCGACGGTGAAGCTGCCGATTATGCGGCGAAACTCCAGCGTAGCGTCAGGAAGAGCATCGAGATCCTTGGCCTCGTTTCGAAGATCCGGCGGATCCATACCGGACCGCCCGATATCCGGCCGGTCGATCTCGATGCGATCATCCGCGATGAGATTCACCGGTATCCTGATGGCAGCATCGACTACACCGGCGCTTCATCTCTCGTGCTGGGTGACGAACTCCTCCCGGAGGTCTTCTCAAACCTGATCGGCAACGCCATCAAGCACGGCGGTCCCGACGTCGCGATCACCATCCGGACGGAGGATGCAGACGGGTTTGTGCGGGTAATGGTGGCGGATACCGGTCCTGGTGTTCCGGATGCCGATAAGGAGGCGATCTTCCACCGCTATGAGAAGAAGCAGCGAGGCGTCGGCGAGGGGCTCGGGCTCTACCTGGCCCGGATCCTGGTCGAGCGTTACGGCGGCAGGATCTGGGCCACCGATCGGGTGCCTGGCCGCCCGGAGTGCGGCGCAGCATTCCTGTTCACGCTGAGAAAGGCCTGAACGCTGCGCCGGGTCCCGCACCGGGAAGACTCTGGGTGAGATTGTGTCTCTGCGCGGCTCGATCGGGGATACGGCTCTCTCCGGGCGTCTTATACGGGATAAAGAAGCACCGGGCCGCCGGATTTCGGGTTAATTTATATGGTACATACGGATCATCAAGAGAATATGGATCGGGTTGCAGGTGCTCCGGCACCGTCCGGAGACACCGAGTTCGCTCTGGCAAAGGTGCCGAGCGGCATCCAGGGCCTTGACGAGATCACCACCGGCGGGCTCCCAAAGGGGCGGCCGACGCTTGTCGTCGGAAAAGCCGGGAGCGGGAAGACGCTCTTTGCCATGCAGTTCCTGGTGAGCGGGGCGGTGCAGTACGATGAACCCGGCGTCTTCGTCTCTTTTGAGGAGACAGCGGAGGATCTGGTCAAGAACGTCCACTCTCTCGGCTTCGACCTCCCCCGGCAGATCGCGGAGGAGAAACTCGCGATCGACTACGTCCGGATCGAGATGAGCGAGATCGAGGAGACCGGCGAGTACAACCTCGACGGACTCTTCATCAGACTCGCCTATGCGATCGACTCCATCGGGGCGAAACGCGTGGCGCTCGATACCATCGAGGTCCTCTTCTCCGGTCTCTCGAACGAGGGTATCATCCGGGCCGAGCTCCGCCGGCTCTTCTCCTGGCTCAAGGAGAAGGGTGTCACGGCGATCGTGACCGGCGAGAGCGGCCAGGGCGAAAGCCTGACCCGGCACGGCCTGGAGGAGTACGTCTCCGACGCCGTCATCTTCCTCGACCACCGGGTGACCGACCAGATCTCGACCCGGCGCCTGCGCATCGTCAAGTACCGCGGCTCCACCCACGGCACGAACGAGTACCCGTTCCTGATCACGGGGAACGAAGGTATCGTCATCATGCCGGTCACCACCCTCGGCCTCGAGCACGAAGCCCTCGAAGACCGGATCTCCAGCGGCATTGAACGGCTCGATGCAATGCTCGACGGCAGGGGTTACTACCGGGGATCAAGCGTTCTGGTATCCGGCACGCCGGGCAGCGGCAAGACGAGTTTCGCCGCTGCCTTCGCAGATGCGGCCTGCAGGCGGGGTGAGCGGTGTCTCTACTTCGCCTTTGAAGAGTCGCCGGGCCAGATCGTCCGGAACATGCGGTCAATCGGGATCGACCTTCAGCCCTGGATTGACGCCGGATGCCTCGTAATCCGCTCTTCCCGCCCGACGGCATACGGCCTTGAGACGCACCTTGCCGCCATGCTCCGGGATGTGCAGATCTTGCGGCCCGACGCGGTTGTCGTTGACCCCATATCGAGCCTCATCTCGGTGAGCAGCGAAGCAGACGCAAAGGGGATGTTGATCCGGTTCGTCGACTATCTCAAGGTCAACCATATCACCGGGCTCTTCACCGACCTGACGCGGGCAGAAGGATCTCTTGAAAAGACGAGGATCGAGATATCATCGCTGATGGATTCATGGATCCTCCTCAAGTTCATCGAGTCCGGCGGCGAGCGGAACCGGGGCCTGTATGTCCTGAAGTCCCGGGGCATGGCGCACTCCAACCAGGTCCGGGAGGTCATCATCACCGGTGAGGGGATCGATCTCGCGGACGTCTACCTCGGGCCGGGCGGGGTGTTGACCGGTTCGGCGCGCTACATCAGGGAGATGGAGGAGGAGGCGGAGATTCGGAACCGCGAGGACGAACTCCGGGTCCGGCAGATCGAGGCCGACCGGAAGCGGAAGGTGCTCGAGGCCCGGATCGCAGCCCTTCAGGTGGAGTGCCGGGGGGTGCAGACGGAGTTCGACCGGTTCTCGCGGGAACTGGACCGTAAGAGCCAGGCCCGGTCCAGGGAGAGAGGGCACCTTGCCCACATACGGAGGGCGGACAAAACGGCAGGGAATGTCCGGCGGGAATCTGATCCGGAACAATGAGTTGCGATGGCGAGGAGTTCCGGGAACCGCCACCGTTGCGATGACCGGCCCTCTCCGGTCCCGCCCGTTGCCGCCCGACGGCGAAGACTCTCCTCCCTGCCAATCGCAACTATATTATTCTCCGTAGCGAATAGTTCGCCGGAACCGGAGGAGCAGCCACGAAGATCAGGGTCACCCGCTGTTTTGCAGAAGAGGGCGCCGATACGCCCGCAGTCCTGGAAGTCGAGGTGAGCCAGGGCGACGTCCCCTCGGCAGACGAGATCCTCTCGTTTGCGTCCATGCACGGTGATTTCGTCTGCATATCCGACCGTATCTTCCGCCGGTTCGAGATCCTTCTCCCGCCGGAGAGCCGTCTTGAGATCCTCAAAGACGCGCTTCTCCAGATCGTGTACCTCGAACGTGAAGGCTCCACGAGCGAAGGACTCAACCCTTATGAGGTGGAGGACTTCATCGACACCCTGGAGCGGACCCGGCAGAAGGTGCTGGGCGAGGACGAAAGATCCTGACACCCGTCCCGGTTCGTTCACCTTTTTGCAGAAGACCGCGAACCTGTAATATGATCTGCGTGGCTGAAGAGGAGAGAAAGACGGACGGACCCGGCGGGCTTGCCACCAATACCATCCACACCATGGACTGCGTGGCGGGCATGCAGCGCCTCGCAGCAGGTTCGGTCGATATCATTGTCACGTCGCCGCCCTACAACATCGGCAAGGAGTACCGGTCATACAACGACCGGCAGCCCCGTGAAGAGTATCTCGACTGGCTGGAGGAGGTCGCCGCCGGAGCGGCGCGGGTCCTCGCCGACGATGGTTCGTTCTTCCTCAACATCGGCGGCAAACCCCGGGACCCCTGGATACCCTTCGACGCCGTCCAGCGGTTCCGCTCCTGCTTCGAGCTGCAGAACGTCATCCACTGGGTCAAGGCGATCGCGATCGAGAAGGAGGATGTGGGCTGCTATGAGAAGATCCTCGGCGATATCGCCGTCGGCCACTACCAGCCGGTGAACAGCGCCCGTTACCTGAGCCAGTGCCACGAGCACATATTCCACTTCACGAAGAAGGGCGATATCACCCTCGATAAGTTGGGGATCGGCGTGCCCTACCAGGACAAGAGCAACATCGGCCGCTGGAAAGCGGCGGAGCGCGACCTCCGGGACCGGGGGAACACCTGGTTCATCCCCTACCGGACCATCCGTTCTTCCCGGCCGCACCCGACCAGTTTCCCGGAGAAGCTCCCGGAGATGTGCATCCGGCTCCACGGCTGCCGGCCGGGGACGCTGGTCCTCGACCCCTTCATGGGCATCGGGAGCACGGCACTTGCGGCGCTTGCCCTCGGCGCGGACTACATCGGGTTTGAGATCGACCCGGACTACCGTGAGATCGCCGAGGCGCGGATTGCTGAAGCACGCCGCGAGATGGAACAGAAGACCGGCAGGCCTTATAACCCCACGCCCTCAACGGAAGAGTGATGGAGACCCTCATCCCCTTCGCCGTCGCCCTCGTCGTGATAACCGTCGCGTCGCTCAGGTATCACCTCCCCCCGTTCCTCACCCTGGTCGGGACATCCGTCCTCTTCGGCTTCCTTGCCGGGATGCCGGGGGAGACGCTTATTGCGGCGATCACGGGCGGCGCCGGCAGGATCTTCTCCATCCTCGGCATCGTCATCTTCTGCGGGGTCGGCATCGCCCAGGTCCTCCGCGAGAGCGGCCGGATAGAGAATATCGTCGCCGACATCCGGGGCCTGGTGCGCCGACCCCTTGCCACGGCGGGGTCGGCCGGCTACCTCCTCTCCGTCCCGCTGATGTGCGGTATCACCTCGTTCGTCATCCTCGCCCCCATCATCACGCACCTCCAGCCCGACCGGCGGGCGTCAAAGACCCTCCTCTACTGCGCCGGCGTCGCCGGGATGATATCCTATGTGCTCCTCTACCCCGCTCCCGTGGTCTACTCCACCATAACAACGCTCGGCCTCTTTGCCGCACGACCCTGGGAGGTCGACCTCGTCACCCTTCCTGTCTCGCTCCTCCTCCTCGCCGGTCTCCTCGTCGCCCTGCGAGCCTGCGGTACGCCTGCGGCGTTGCCGGCAGAACCGGCTCCCGCGGCAGGCGGGCGGCACCTCCTTGCCTGGCTGCCGTTCCTGGTCATCGTCCTCGCGCTTGCGATCGGGTCCCTGGTCCCCCCGCTCCACGCCCTTGCAAACATCAATCTGGCGCTCCTTGCCGGGCTCGTTGCCGCACTTCTCACCGTTCCGGCCGACGTCCGGGAGAGCGCCCTCACTCGAGGGACGAAGAACGCCGGGATCATCATCTTCGACCTTGCCGGTG
>JAQVVW010000005.1 GCA_028698765.1 Methanoculleus sp.
CGGAGAGGCCGATGAGGACCGATGTCTGGTCGCATTTCTGGACGTAGTCGCGGGGGCCGAGGACCAGCGCCCGCCAGATCTCGGACTCAGGGCACTGGTCGTCGGGAGCGACCGCCTGCGGGACGGGGCGGGCGATATCGACGGTTACGACGTCCTCGGCAAAGGCCGCACCGCGGGCGATGAGGGTTCCGTCGGCGGAAAAAGCAACGCTCCGACCGTCAAAGACCAGATCGTCATTCCCGCCGACGAGGTTTGCCGAGACGATTGCGACCTGGCGGGTCCTCGCGATCTCCGAGAGCGCCTCCTCGCGCAGGGCGTGCAGGCCTGCGGCAAACGGCGATGCGGAGAGGTTCACAATCACCTCCGGCACCGGCCCGGCACACCGGATCTCCTCACCGATGGTGACCCCGACCGTCACCCCGTCGAGGTTGAGGGATTGCGGGATCCCGGACCCCGGCTCGAAGTAGCGGTCTTCATCGAATACGCCGGAGGAGAGACGGGCCTTCCGGAACGTCTTACTTACCGCACCGTCCCGGAGGAGGGCGGCGGCGTTGAAGAGCGGCCGGCCGGTGCCGGTGAGGTTCGGCTCGGCGAAACCGACGAGAACCGGGGGCGCGCCCCTGAGGTCGGCTGCAAGTTCGCCGAGGACGGTGAGACTGCGCGCGATAAACCCCGTTTGCAACAGCAGGTCCCGGGGTGGGCAGCCCGGCAGGGAGAGCTCCGGTGCCACGATCAGGTCCGGCCGGTAATGGGACGCTTCATCGACGCCTGCCGCTATCCTGTCGGCGTTTCCGGCGAGGTCGCCGACGACCGTGTTCAGCTGGAGAAGTGCGATCTTCATGGTTATACCCGGTTCATCCTGATCAGTAATTACGAAATGGATGGCATATGCCTTTGCACGACCTTATTCTCCTATCCGGGCGTGCAGGACATCCCGGAGGCCCCGGGTCCCCTCGGAGAAACCAGTGTAAAAAAAGCCGATACCGGATCAGGACAGCGTAAAGAGCGATCAGTTTTAATGGCCAGACGTAAAAGCGCCTTATGAGAGACCATGCATGACATCTCCCGTAAAGGCGAAATCCAAACCTGGTACGCCCGGATTGCGTGCAGACAGCCCTTCCTGGGTCTGAGGCGGGTAGCCTGATGCCCGGACAGCGCCGGTTCGCAGGTATAGCAAGCGAGGATGCCCGTCTTCCCCTTCTTGCGGCCTCGGTCGTCATCGCCTTTGTGGCAAACGCTGCCGGGCTCGTTGCCGGGATCACGAGCGTCTTTCCGCACCTCGTGTATCTGCCTATCGTGCTCGCCGCCTGCTGGTTCCCTCGCCGCGGCATCGCTTTCTCGCTCGCCATCGCCCTGGGCTACCTGGCAATGACCCTGCCTTTCGCCGGGGGCGACGCCGGGCCGGTCGTTGCGGCGCTCGCGCGTGCGATGGTCTTCGTCGCAATCGGCGCAGTCATATCGCTCCTCACTCTGAGTCTCCGGGAACGGGAGCAGCGTTACCGGGCGGTCTTTGACAATTCGGAAGCAGGAGCGTTCATCCTCACTCCCGGAGACAGCGAACCGCGCATCGAGGAGGTCAACTACGTGGGCGCTGCCCTCCTCGGTTCCCGGGCGAACGATCTGGTCGGAGAGCCCATCATCCGGTTCCTCGACGATCCTGCCGTATGGAGAGAGTTCCAGGCAAAGGTCCGCCGCGACGGTGCAGTCTACGGGTATGAGGTGCCCCTCCGCCGCCCGGACGGTGTCGCCGTCCGGGTGCTCGAATCGGGAGGGCTGCTCCCGGACGGGCGGATCATCCTCACGCTCGTCGATATCACCGCCCGGACGAATGCTGAAGATTCCCTCCGCCGGACGAACGCCAAGCTGAACATGCTGGGACGGCTCACCCAGAACGATCTGCTGGCGGGGATATCGACACTCCTTGGGCGGATAGGCGACGGGGTGCAGCAGTTTGACGATCCTGCCCTTCTCCGGTACCTGGACGGCCTGGGACAGGATGCCCTGGTCGTGCAACGTAGTGCGGAGATCACCAGGGATTATCAGGACCTCGGCCTCCGGCCGGCGGACTGGCAGCCCCTGCAGAGCGCGATCCGGGAGGCGACGTCGTGCCTCCTGCTGCCCGAGTTATCGGTCAGGTCCTGGGTGGAGCGGGTCGAGGTCTTCGCCGACCCGATGCTCGACCGGGTCTTTTTAAATCTCATCAAGAGTTCCGCCCGCCACGGAAAGACCGTCTCGCAGGTCGTCATCACCTACCGGGTCGGGGATGACGGGCTCCTGATCTATGTAGAGGACGACGGTGTGGGTATCCCCGAAGCAGAGAAAGAGAGGATCTTCGAGTACGGCGCCTGTGCCGGAGGGGGACTCGGGCTCTTCCTCGTCCGCGAGATCCTCTCGATCACGAATATGACGATCCGCGAGATCGGGGAACCCGGCGAGGGAGCGAGGTTCGAGATACACGTACCGCTGGAAGGATACCGGATAATCTGAGGGAGACCATGTTTAAGAAAGTACTCATCGCGACGGATCTCTCCGAAGCCTCCATAGCCATGGTGAAGCGGGTCGGCGAGGTCCCCGGAGTCCGCGAGGTCATCCTCTTCCATGTCCAGACCTCGGCCGCCTCCATACCCGCCGACGGTCCGATCCGCCGGATGCAGGAGTTGGTGCTGCGACAGGGGTTCTCCGTGGAGGTAGTGATAGCGGAGAACGACGGGACGACTGTTACCGAGAGGATACTCAGGGCCGCAACCGAGACGGGCGTCGATCTGATTGCAATGGGTGTCAGGAACCAGGGGCTCCTCAGGAACCTCTTCGGCAGGAACGTTGCGGCTACCGTGCTCCGGGATGCCAGAACACATGTCCTTGTCGTCCCGCAACCGGCGGAGGGCAGACCGCCGCTCTTTTCGCGGCTGCTGGTGCCGACGGATCTCACGGCCCTGGCGCCGGAGGTCCGTTCCCTCCTGGAATTTCCGGCCGGAGACGGGACGGCGGTGCTCCTGCACGTCGTAGAACCCGGTCGTGCAGGCACAGAGCCGGAGGCGGCCGGCCGGCTCTCCGCTCTCCACAACGGCCTCACGCTCCCGGCGGGACGGAAACTCCGGGCCCTGGTGCGTACCGGACCCCCGGCACGCACGATCTGCTCAGTGGCGGAAGAAATCGGCGCCTCTGCGATCATCATCCCGCGTATGGATAGGCGTGATGCCGCGGGAAGCATACCGCTTGGTGCGGTCACCGCCGGTGTCGTGGAGTGCGTGCGGCCGCCGGTACTGGTGCTGGCGGTCCCGATTCACCTCGCGGTCGAGACCCGGGAACTGCGAAGCGAGGAGTTCGCGCTTGCAGAAGAGATCTGGGTTGATTACCACGAACTAAAGGCTGACCCAAAGACGGATCGGATCTTCGGGGTCTTTGCGGGCGAGTTCCTCGTCTCCGTCGCCCGGTGCCGGCGGCACCCGGACGGCTGCGAGGTGGACGGCGTCTTCACCCCGGTCCGGTTCCGGGGCAAGGGGTATGCCCGGCGAGCGATGGACGCACTCGTCGAGGCGTGCCAGCACGATACCCTGTACATGCACTCGGTCAGGAACCTCGTCGACTTCTACGGGGAGTATGGGTTCATATCGATACCCGAAGGCGACCTCCCGCCGACGATCCGGGCGAGATTCGCGTTTGCTCTCGGCGAGATGGAGGGGGCGAACGTCCAGCCGATGCGGCGGACCGCCAGCTGGTTCCGGCGATAATGCGTTCTCGCGCGGCCGCTCCGCCTGCTTCAGTCGTCATAGAGTTCGGGGAACTCTATATCGTCTTCGATCTCGTCGGGGTACGGGACATCGATGATGACCGCTCCGTCCTCGAGGATGTCGCCGATCTCGATGCATACCCCGGCAGGAAACTCCCGTTCCTCTGTTCTGCCGTCAGAGTGTTTGATGTACGCCCACATACTATACCCCTGCAGATCCATTCTCTCGGTGCTCCCGGCGCAATCCGGAAACATGCTCCTATTCCAGTATCAGATGGCGGTTTTATAAAGATTTTGCGCTCTAAAATGCCCTGTTATGGCATACTATCCCGGATTCCCGGGGTGATATAGATGAAAGCGCATCCCTGACGACCGTGTCGGAGGGATCCGTCTTGCCCCTGCGGCGATGAACAGCCATATATCGGGGCGGTACCCAGGGATGCATACATGCGCATCGGGATCCTCTCCGACACACACGACTGCCTTGAGATGGTGGACGCGGCCGTAAAGCAGCTGAACGGGGAACGGGTAGATCTGGTGCTTCACGCCGGGGACTATGTCTCGCCGTTCGTCATCCCCCGGCTTGCAAACCTGCAGTCGCCCATGATCGGCGTCCTCGGGAACAACGACGGCGATCTCCGCCTTCTCGCGGCACGGTTCTCCGAACACGACCGGCTCAGCCTGCGGGGCACGTTTGCCGCAGTTACCGCTGGCGGCATGACGATAGGTCTGCTCCACGGTGACGACCGCGAACTCCTGCAGGCGCTCATCGGGCGGAACGCCTTCGACGTCGTGGTTCACGGCCATACCCACCAGGCGCAGGTCAGAACGCTCTGCGGGACGCTGGTCGTCAACCCCGGGGAGGCCTGCGGTTACCTGACCGGACGACCGACCGTCGCCGTGCTGGATACAGGGAGCCGGAACGTGGAACTGCTCTCCCTCTGATCCGGAAAAAGGGTGAAGAAACGGTGCGGGTTATACCGCATCCGCGCCGTCGGGCACTTCGTCGAGGTTCCAGGCCGGGGCGCCGGCGTACCCGAGATCCGCCCTGAGCGTCGCCCCGGAGACCTCGAAGGTATCCGGGATGTCGAAGTAGAGGTAGCCTTTCAGCGACTCATACCGCTCAAGCGGTTTTCTGTCGAACGACTCTCCGAGCGTGGTGAAGGGGGGAACCTCCAGGGGTGCAAACGTGGTTCCTCCGTGCTCAAGGATAAACGCGTCCCGCCCGGGAGCCTCGATGGTGTAGAAGTCGGAGTCGCCCTTGTGTCCGAGGTTGGTCGACTTGACGGCGACGAGGAGGAACATACGCCCCTCGCCTGCTTTAATCGTCGGCGTCGACTCATTGCCGGGAACCTCACGGTATGTCGTTGCGGTCCGGGTGGACTCGGCGAGCAGCGAGACCATATTCTCGCCGCCCGGATCGTCGTAGGTGTGGCGGTCCATGAGCGGGAGAACCTTCTCCGGCGTTGCGACCGCGATCGGTCCGGTACTGGCCGGGGTCTCGGATGCCCGGGCCGTGAAGGTGCTGGCGGCGCTCATCGTGGAGATGCCGTCGTCTGCTGGTTGTACCTCAGCGGCCTGTCGGGCGGCATTCTCAAGCCCCTCCGACGCTGCGGCGAGATCCTTGAATGCTGTCGGAACGACATCCTCGCCGGCATCTGCCGGGTCGAGGAGCGTCTTGCCTGCCGACGAGTATGCCTCAAGCGACCTGACGAACTCGTCCTTGAAGGGCTGGCGTTCCGGGGAGACCTGGAGCGGCTGCACCTCGCCGAGCAGCCTGACGGAGAACGCGTACAGTTCATCCGCCGCTACGGCGGCGGCATCGCTATCCTGCAGATAGAGGGCGTGGGCATGCTCCATCGAGAGTCTCATCAGGCGGATGCTGGCGGTCTCGACCAGCCCTGCCAGCCGTTCGTCGTCATACCTGTCGGTCTCTCTTTGAGGTGCCCCGACCACAGAAACGGGCTGGTCGGTGCTCTCCGGGGCGGCAGGTGTCACCGGCTCCGCATCGCTCTCGAAGAGGGGATCTTCGGGCGAAGAGGAGATGTTTTCCTCGTTCCGGAACTCTGCGACCGGATCGGGGTTGTCCCTCTCATCCATGAGCACCGGGAAGGTCTCGGTTACGTTCTCCTCCTCCGGGAGTACCGGGGCCGCGTCCGTTACGTCCCCCTCATCGGGGAGTTCCAGAAGGCCGGATGGCTCCAGTCTGCCCTCTATCGCCGACAGGTTGCCGGGCGAGAACGGCAGTAGTTCTCCCGACTCAAGCGCCGTGAGCCCCTGGCCTGAATCGGCAACGGCTGGTATGGCGATGAGGAATCCCGCGCAAACGGCAATTCCCAGGAAAATGAGGGCATTGTCGTGGTGTTTGCTCATGAGCATTTTTCTTTCAGTTGATTTATATAAATATTATTATATTGCACGTTTTGAAAAATGACTCCTCCGGCAAAACCGTTTCAGTTACCACCGGATATCCGCCTTTCCCCGGCTGCGTGCCCGGCAGAACCGCAGTCGTCGCGAAAGACCCGGGCTGGAACCGGCCGGCAGGCGAACCTCTCCTGAAACACGGTGGCCCTGTGGCGGGGTAGTGCCCGGCATATACCTGATGATCGATCCTGGTAGATCTGAGTATGATTTCCATTATCGTGCTCTGGCAAAGCCTCATTTTGGGTTTCACTCTTCCCTGACGAGATTGAAACCCCACCCCACCCGCGCTTCGCGCTCCTCCCGGGGAAAGCCGTATCCCGGACTGGCATGCGAGCGGGAACACCTGAGGGGATCTCAACCTGTTGGGCACGACCTGCGACGAAGAGGGGCCGATGGATCTGCTCCGTGGTGGGTCACGTTCCTCGATTCTCTTGAGTCTGCTAGTATAGTGACCGCGCCTGCTGCCAGCTGGTCGCGTTGAACTCCGGAGGCGCCGCCTCCTCTCCTCTGGAAACCTATATGTACTCTCGCGGGTTACCGGGTTAAGAGGAAGCCTGATGGAGATCGTGAAGATACCGAATATGGACAAAGCGGAGTATGATACGCTCATTGAGGAGGGGTTTCTCAGCCGCATCGCATTCCAGGGCCGTAAATATCCGTATATCGCCCCGTTCCTGTACGTCTTCGACGGGAAGTTTCTCTACTTCCTGGCAACCAAGTACGGCAGGAAGAACGATCTCTTCCGGCAGCACCCGTATGTCTCCGTCGAGATCGAGAAGTATTCCGGTGACCTCTCCTGCTACACCTTCGTGACGATGCAGGGGTACCTGGTGCAGCTCGAGGACGCGATCGAGAAGAAGATCATCCGGGAGAAGTTCGTAACTATGATCAAGGCGCACAACCTCTCGAAGAACATCCTCGCAGCGCTCGGCCATAAGCCGGAGGAGCCGATCGAGGCGATCGCCTCCGAAGAGCGTTCGAACATCTGGAAACTGACCGGCGTGACCGATATCGTTGCTTTAAAGAACCTCTAACCATTTTTGGAACCGTCCTGCGGGGCACAACCACCCCGGAGTGCCGAACCCCTATCGGCCGGGAGAGGGTGGGGCGGCTATGGCTCCCGGGTGCCGCCCGGCGTTCGCCGTTCTCTCATCGGGCCCGCGTTATGAGTTACGTGAGAAACGGTTCGATCAGTGTCCCGGCGGTATCGAGCAGGTCGGCGAGCCCCTCCGGCGTTGCGGTCCCTTTCTCCATCCAGCGGATGATGCCGCGCCCGTCCAGGAGGTAGATATAGGCAAGCGACGGGTCGTCGATCCCATAAGCCCGCCGGCACTGTTCGATATCCTCCGGGTAGATCAGTACCTGGTCGTGCATCGCGGGAGGGGTGCCGCCCGCGAGCCCCTGCCGGATGCGGTCGGTGAGGGAACTCCCGATGAGGCTGTCGCCGACGACTAGAGCGAGGTAGGTCTTCACCCGCGGATTCTCGGTGAACGCTCCGAAAAACGGGCTGCTCCCGGACTCTGCCATCTCCCCGGCGGATTCGAGGAAGGCGAGGACGACGAGCGAGGCGATCTCCCCAGCGTCGTCGGGGAGGGTGACGACCCTGCCGGAGAGGGACGTTGCCATGAGGGTGGGAAACGTCCTGCCGAGGGCTGCGGGCACCGGTTCGCTGGTTGCTTCCGTTCGGTTCATGGCCTGCAGGTAAGGGCACCCCTATGATAAAGCCTCTCCCGGGTGAGATGCGGCCCTCGAGCAGGGGGCGCTACGTCAAGCACTATACCTCTCAAGCGCAACAGTTCCTCCAGGGAGGCGTACCGGTTTGATCAGCATCGGAGATGGGTGGGAAGACCTCGCCGCGGCGCTTCGCCGGCCTGAAGCCGGGGAGCGCGTCTACGCTGTCGGGGCGACGGATAGCGGGAAGACGACGCTCTGCCGTTACCTCGTCGATACGGCGGCGGCACAGACGAAGACGGCGTATGTCGACTGCGATACCGGGCAGTCCCGGACCGGCCCGCCGACGACCGAGGGGATGGCTGTCTATCCCGGCCCGTCGGACTCCTATCTCCGGTTCGTCGGTTCGACGTCCCCGGGCGGCCACTTCGTCCAGACCATCACCGGAGCAAAACGCCTCGTCGAGAAGGCTGATGAACTCTCTGCCCGCGTCATCGTCATCGACTCCCCCGGGCTCGTCTCCGGCGGGGTGGGTATCGAGTTCCAGTTCCAGATGATCGACCTCCTCCGTCCCACCCGTATCGTTGCCCTTCAGCGCGGCCGGGAACTCGAACGGCTGCTTGCGAACTTTGCCCGCAGCCCCGGGGTCACAATCCACCGGGTCGCTGTCTCCCCTGCGGTAGTTGCCCGGCCTGCCGCCGCGCGGCGGCGTTACCGGGAGGAACATTTTATGGCCTACTTTGCCGGCGCAGAACTGCAGGAGATCCCGCTCCGGGGTCTCGGGCTCCAGGGCAGGGTGCCCGATCCCGGGAACCCCCGCGGGATCGGCGGAAGGCTGGTCTCCCTCAACGACCCCGAGAACTTCGTCATCGCCCTCAGTATCGTCGAGGACCTGCATCCCGGAAGGCGGCTCGAGGTCTTCGCCCCGCCCTTCGACCCGGCTGCCGTGGCGTCGATCCGGTTCGGTTCGATCTCCCTGGATCTCGGGGCGGCTCCGGGGCATATGGAGTCGCTTCGGCCCTGAATCCTCTCACGCCGGGATGAGCGAGAGCCAGATCATATACACCGCCGTCTGGGCGAGGGTGAGCGGAACGCCGACCCGGGCAAACTCGCAGAATGTCAGCGTTTCGCCTTCTTTTTCCGCGCACTGGATGATGATGACGTTGCTTGCCGCGCCGAGGATCAGCATGTTCCCGGCGATGGTGCTGCCGGCCGCAAGCGCCATCAGACCGGCTGTGGAGACCCCGAGGTGCGAGAGGACAGGGAGGGCGAGGGCGACGAAGGGGACGTTCGAGACGAACTGGGAGACGACGACGCCCATCATGAGGATGACCGGGACGGCGGCGAAGTCGAGCGAACTCTCCTCGATGAGCGGCTGGAAGAACCCCGACTGCCAGATGCTCGCCATCAGGATGAAGAGGCCGACGAAGAACGCCAGTGTCGGCCAGTCGATCCGCCGCAGGAGCTCGAACCGCCGCCTGCTCCCGACGAGGACGGGCATGGCCGCGACGGCTGCGATCCAGGTCAGCCCGACCTCGAAGGCCGGGAAGAGCATCGCCGCGACGACCTTTGCAGCGATCAGGAGGACGAGCAGGATGAGCGAGAGGCGGGAGAGCGCTGCGAGGGCAGGATCGCGGATCTTCTCCTCGGTATGGACCAGCGGGGCCGCGTGGAACTCGCCCCGGAAGGCTCTCGCGAGGAAGACGTAAGCGAGCAGGAGCGAGATCGCCGTCGGGACGGCGAGGTAGAGAGGGAACGTGACGAAGGGGTTTGAAACACCGCCCGAGAGTGCGACGAGCAGGTTCTGTGGGTTCCCGATAGGGCTCACCACGCTTCCCGTCGTTATGGCGAACGCAAGGGTGAGCAGCAGGAGTTTTGAAGAGATGCCGTGTCGCCGGGCGAAGTAGAGCATCAGCGGGGTGCCGATGACCGCGAGCGTATCGTTCATCAGGAGTGCCGAGAAGAGACCGCCGCCGACGAGAATGAGGACGATCAGGTGCCGGACAGACTCTGCACGGGAGAAGAGCCGGTGGGAGAGGTGGTAGAGGTAGCCGCTCTCTGCAAGCGCCTCGCCGATCACGAACATAAAGAAGAGGAAGAAGATCACATCGAGGTTGATGGACGCGAGCGCATCCGCGGGTCTGATCGCCCCGGACGCGAGGACCGCCGCCGCGCCGAGGAGCATCACCTGCCATATGCGAAAGTTGACGCTCCCGATCTTCCTGACTGCAATCAGGAGAAAGACGATGATGAGGACGATAATCGGGATGATGGTGCTCATGGTATCGCGGGCACGGGAGCGTGCGTGTATCGATTGTTCGCCGTCCGCTCGAAAAAAGGGATCACCCGGGGCCGCGCTCGCCCCTCAGGTCTCCTGCCCGACGGTATAGTTTATGACGCTCTCGCAGATATCCCCAGAGTATTCCCCGATACGCCGGATACTGTCTGTAATCTGTCCTGTGGGGATCGCCGTCGCCGCTTCTAACCGGATTACCTGCGTGTTGATCTCCCGGACCTTCTCCTCGAGGTTGCTCACCCTCTGGAGCGTCGTATTTGCCTTCTTGATGTCGCCCGAATGAAACGCCTCCATACTCCACGCGAAGATCTCCAGGGCAAGCGCACTCGCTTCATCCATGAGGTCGAGCGTCGCCGCCTCGACCTCGCGGTCGGTCAGGGTGAGGGCGTTATGTGCAACCCGGGTGGCGTGATCGGCTATCCGCTCGATGATCCTGCTGACCAAGAAGTAGTACGCCGCCTGGTTTACCGGGATGCCCATCCGCCGCGAGAGCGCGGCGTCGATCCCGATGAGGTTGTCCTGCCGCGCGACGAGCCAGTGCAATCGGTCTACCTCCATGTCCCGCACGATGACGTCCTGGGCAAGGTCCGCGTCGTGCGTTCGTAAGGCGGTCATCGCGTCCTGCTGCATGCCCCGTGCCAGCACATGCATCCTTTTGACGGTGTTCTCAAATGGCATCTCTGCGGGGTTGAGGAGATCCTTGACGGTTATCGAGGAGTCCGTCTCGCCGACCACCTCCTGGCCGATCGCCATCTGCGTGAACTCCCGGACCAGTTGCAGGACAAACGGCGGCATCCTTCCCTTCGATTCGAGGCGGATGGCCGTGAACCCGGCGACGTACGCCCCGATGAGGAGGCGGAGCAGGTAGGGCCGGTCCGTCGTGGCACTGACCTCGAAGATCCTGGTCCGGTAGACCGCCTCCCCGCTGATCTTCGGCGTGATCAGGAGCGAACCGTCGGGCTGCACGATCAGCCCTACAGGATCGTTCTTCTGGATCTTTGAGGCTTTGATCCACTGTTTCGGCAGGGATACGATGTACGACGAACCCCCGGTGATCTGGACTTTTCTGATCTCCATGAATGCTACAGTGTTGGCGCAGTGAGGGTATATGCATTCTGGAGAGTATATATGTCACCAGTATGCTCGGTGAATAACTATAGTGATATACCCATTCCAGAACCCCGCCCGCCGACAGCCGCGAAGTGCCTGACGGTAGCTGATGGGCATATGTTCTCCGGGCACAGGAGAGATGAGACGACCCGGGCATCGGCGGTCCCGACGACGGTTGACCCCGGCAGAACGCGGTGGGGCATCACGGGGACCTGCCTCCCGGTGGAGAGCGATCCCTGAAGAAATGCGGTTTAGAGAGAAGAGGATACACGAAAAGACGACGTCAAGGGGGGAAGTGTCTCGCGCGGATCCAAATCTCTCTAAGTCTATCTAGTGCAGTTTAATATTTAATAATTTCTGTTTGGGAAATGTTGAAAATAAAGGTTTTGGCCGGTTGCCCGGGGATTTAAGGATTACCGTGCGGGAGCCGCCTCAACGCTCGCTCCTCGGGGCTCCGGTCCCTCTACGACCGGGTTGTCCGGGTAGCGGACCCACTCGGTGAACGCGCCCTCGTGGAGCCGGACGTTCGGGTAGAGGTAGAGCCATTTTAAGAGGACAAACTCGTTCGTGGCTTCCCGGCCGGTTCCGCAAGAGCAGATGACCGTCTTGCTCCGGTCGACGCCGTGTGCTTCCAGGATCATGTCGAGTTCGTCGTTGGACCTGAGTCGTGCCGGGTTCACCTCGTCCATCAGGCTCCTCCAGGGCAGGTTGACGGCACCGGGGATATGCCCGGCCTTCCGCCAGGCCCCCTTCCCTTCATAGACCTTTGCCGGGCGTGCATCAAGCACGACCACGTTGTCGTTATCCTTGATCCGCACGAACTCCTCATACCCGATGGGGTAGTCGTCGCGAACCTCGACGATGAAACTGGACGGTTCGATCGCGGGATAGTCCTGCGAGAGTTCCCGCCCCTCGCTCTTCCACGCATCAATCCCGCCGTCGAGGATGTATACGGTGTTGTGACCGTATTTCGCCAGAGTATAGGCCATCATCGTCTGACCGAGCCCGTCACCCGCGCCGGAGAATGCGCCTTTCCCCGTGTAGACGACAACCGGGGAGTCGGCCTCGATGCCCGCGCGCCTGAACGACTCCTGGATACAGGCGTTCGGGCTGTACGACCCCGGGAAACCGCGATTGGATACCCGCAGGACACCTTCGGTCAGATAGACGGCACCGGGGATGTGCTCCTGGATGTAGTCGTGTATGTTCGGCTGGACGTCGACGATTCTCAGGTTGGCATCGCTCAGGTGGCGGTCCAGCCACTCCGAGTTCACCAGTTTGACCTTCCCGTCACCCCGGGGATACGGGATATTCTCCCGGTCGCTCGTGGCCTGCAGTCGATCCATACCGCCGGGAGTAAACATCTTCTCTTCCATTTTCCCTCACCTCATGCTGGATACTCTCACCGGGGGGCCGGTGAGCCCGCGTCACTCCAGGCTTGAGACCACATATATCTTTGCAGGATCAGGTGGGGGCCAAGCCCGGCTGCCCGGTATGTTGCGTTCCGGCGGGCGCGTTTGTTAAAGCGGCGAGCCCTGGAGGCTGGCGCGCGGATTCAACAGTTGCCGGTGGTGGGGCTTTTGGGGTGCGAGGATTCTACGGACGATCCTTCTTCACTGTGTCGCAAAGCCGGTGCGCGGATTTTGAGAGAATATCGCGCCTCGACGGTGCTCATGCTCCGGACGTCCCGTCCATCGCAAGTCTAGGACATTCGGTCTTCCTCTGCTCCTGCCCCTGCACCTCGCACCTCCGGTGCTCGAACTCCGTTTCCATGGAACGTCGTTCCTACCGGTGCTCAAGTTCCGTTCCTCGAAGACCTCCGGTCTTATCAAACCCCTGTCCTACGGCCAGTCGTTCTCCGGAACGTCGCACCTTCGGCCAGTTGCCAGTCTAAGACCTTCGGTCTTCTCCAGCGATGTCCCATCGGGACATCGCCTATCGCCACGCACTGCCTCCGCCCCTCTGGGGCGGAGGAGGAGGCCGGTGGCCGGGTGAGGTGGGGTCACAGGTAGAGCCTTATGGGATAGAGACAGGGGAGGGGGGGATGCACCCCCTCCCCGCGAGCCGCCTCCCCCTATTGGCGATATCCGATGGAAATCCGTGTACGTAATGTGAGCAGGCGCGACTGTCTGCAGGACCGGAGCGTGAGAGCATTATGGGTGTGAACTGTTAGCCTCTGCTCATCTGCCATGCATGCCGCTGAAAAGGCGTCTTTCCCCCCGTACTCGCTCTCTGTAACCGCAAAGTATCGTGGGAGATACACTGGGATGCGAACCCCTCATTCCCCGCCCCCCTCCGGGCCGACCTCGATGCTCTCTCCCGGCGAGAGCAGCGCGACCCGGATCGACGTCGTTCGCTCGATCGTCCGCTTGAACTCCTCCAGGTTCTGCTGGATGGTGGGGAAGGTGTCGTAATGCATCGGGATCACGAGCGGTGCGCCGATATACCGTGCCGCGATCATCGCCTCCTGCGGCCCCATCGTGTAGCACCCGCCTACGGGGAGGAGCGCCACATCCGGCCGGTAGAGGTCGCGGATGAGCTGCATATCGGAGAAGAGCGCCGTGTCGCCGGCGTGGTAGACGCTGACGCCGTCCATCGTGATGACGAATCCGGCGGCCACACCGCCGTAGAACCCCGCTCCTTCATCTTCGAGCCACGATGAGTGGAGCGCGGGCGTCATCGTGAACCGGACACCGTCGACGGTGATGGTGCCGCCGAGGTTCATCGCTTCGGCGGGGACGCCCTTTGCCTTCAGGTACTTCGCCACCTCGGTGATGGCGACCGTCTTCTTCGAGAGTTCTACGGTGATACCCAGGTGGTCGGCGTGAGCGTGCGTCACGGCAACGATATCGGGCTCCGCGGCGAGAGATCCCTCCGGAATGAAGGGATCGACGAGGACCGTCCGCGATCCTGCAAGAGAGAAACACGCGTGGCCAAGCCAGGTCAACCTCATGGAGAAGAGATCGGCCCGGATGTTAAAAAATGTTGAGTGGGGTATGAGGATGGGCCGGGGCTCAGAACTCCCCCATGTCGATCGCTTCGGTGATGTCAATCGCTTCGCTAAGGCCGTCGTTCACAACACCGCGCGTCATCATCTCGGAGAGATCGCGGTCTTCCATGACGTCCCTGATCCGTTCCAGGAACGGATCGAGCGTGGTGTCTCTCTGCTGCTCGATCACATGGCGGTACTCACGGAGCGTCGAGGGGCTTACATCAAGTTCCTCGCTGATCTCCTTCATCGTCTTGCCCGAGTCAAGAAGTTCCGTCATCGCCGCCTGGTCGAACGGCATCTTGAAATCGAGCTCCCGGAAGAGTTTGAGCCGGACGCGGGCGCGTGCCACGGTCTTGCTCAGTTTCTCATCGCCGAGCGCCCTCGCGATCTCGGTGTCGTTCTTACCGTCGTAATACGCGACCACGAGTTTCGCGAGCTGCCGCGGGGCGAGTTTGGTTTTGAAATACCCCCGATCGAGGAT
>JAQVVW010000006.1 GCA_028698765.1 Methanoculleus sp.
GGTCCCGCAGCCAAGTTCAAGAATCCGCCGTGGGTGGGGAGGCAGGTAATCGATGATGGTGGCAAGGAGGAGAGGCTGGCCGGGAACAATGGCCCTGACGAGATGGTCGTAATCCTCTGCATCCATGACTCCATGGATCTGGTGCGTTTCGGTCATCCTTCACCAGCCGTCCTGTATGATCGTGCCGGGTTGTACATTGGAAAAACACCTGACCTTGATGAGAAATAGCGACGCTTATTTCATACATAGTCTGAATAAACAATTATTAAATATTATCTTTACAGACGATACTCCATGGATGCAGAGACCCACCGCCACTGCAAATACTATAATATCAAAAATGACTTCTCCGTAGCCGACCTTGCCGCATTCCACGGCCATCTGGGGCCTTATATCGTTCTCGGCTACCGGGTCGGGAAGTACGTACGGAGTAACTTCTGCGACGACCCGTTCCGGATGAAGGCCGAGGTCCGTTGCGCCGGGGTTCCACCCCAGTCCTGCCTGGCAGACGGCGTCCAGCTCGGGAGCGGGTGTACGCTCGGGAAGCGAAACATCGAGATCATTCCCTCGGAGACCGTCGCCTGTATCTTTGAAGCCGACGGGAGACGCATCACCTTCACCCCGCATCCGTTCCCCCTCCCGAAGCGGGATACGGATTATGAGGCCGCGATCGAGGCCGTGGCCGAGGAGATGTACTATATGCGCGACGATGAACTCTTCGAACTCTCCTCGTCCTGAAGGGCCATGACTTCACCGGAGCCTGTCATCAGGCTTGAAAACGTGTATACCGCTTACGAAGGGGCGGACCGCCCCACCCTGCAGGACATCTCCCTCTCGGTAGGGAAGGGCGAGTTCGTAGTGATAGGCGGCCCGAACGGGGCCGGGAAGACCACGCTGCTTGAGACCATCAACGGGATGCTCCCCATCACCCACGGGAAGGCCGTCGTGTGCGGGCAGAACGTACGGGGAGACGGGGTGCGGGTGCGGTGCCGGGTCGGCTACCTCCTCCAGAACTTCGCCTTCGACCCGCTCACGCCGTTCACGGTCGAGGAGGTCGTCCTGATGGGACGCTACGGCACGATAGGACTCTTCCGGAAACCAGGCAAGGAGGACTACGAAGCGGTGCAACAAGCCCTGCACCTGCTCGGCATCGAGGACCTCGCCTCCCGCCCCATCGGGCAGCTCTCCGGCGGACAGCAGCAGAAGGTGCTCATGGCCCAGAACCTGGCCCGCAACCCCGAAATCCTCCTCCTGGACGAGCCCTTCTCCAACCTGGACATGTTCGCCCGGGAGGAGATCAACCGCCTCCTCGCCCACCTGGTCGGGAGCGGGATAACGGTGCTGATCGTATCCCATGCCTTCGATGATCTGCCCGAGAGGCAGGTGCGGGTCGTGGTGATGCAGGAGGGGAAGATCGCGGTCAGCCGGGAGTGTTCGCCGGGAGAGGTGGAGCAGGTCGTCCGGAGTGCCGGAAGGGGAGCCTCGCATGCTTGAGTTCATCATCCCGAACAACATCGTCTGCCATGCCGTGGAGGCCATGCTCTTTGCCTCCGTCGCCTGCGCCATCCTCAGCGTGATCATTACCCAGGTGCAGATCTCCTCCATCGGGTTTACGATGGCTCATGCCGCCTTTGCCGGTGCGGCGGTGGGAATGTTCCTCTCCCTCAATCCGACCGTCTGCTCCATCGTGGCCGGCGTCAGCGTCGCCTTCCTTATCGGCCCGCTCTCGGATAAGGCCCGGCTCTCTCCCGATACGTCGCTCGGGCTGCTGTTCGGGATCTGCATGGCCGTGGCCATCTTCTTCATCGCCTACATGCAGACCCTCGGGCAGGGGTTCTCCGCCATGGGCCTCCTCTTCGGGGACGTCATCTCCCTCTACCGCGAAGAGATATACGTCCTCGCGGTCATCTGCGTCGTTGCGATCGCCTTTATCGTTGTCCTCTACAAGGAGATCACCGCGATCATCTTCGACAAGAGGATCGCGGAATCGGTCGGGATCCGGGTGAAACCGGTTTACTACGTGATGCTCTTCGTCATTGCGCTCACCGTCGCCCTCTGCCTCCCCATCATCGGGGGCCTTCTGCTCTACGTCTGGCTGGTCACCCCGGCAGCAATCGCACTCCAGTTTTGTAACCGATTGGCCGCGATGTTTGTGGTCGCCCCGACTGTAGCCGCCGTGATCAGTATATCCGGCGCCCTTGTCGGCCTGGAATACTCCCTCCCCGTCGCTCCCCTGACCGCCGTTCTCTTCTCCGTCGTCTTCATCGCCGCGGTGCTCCTCTCACCCCGGCGACGGGTTACCTTTCGCAAGATTTAATATGTCAATCACAACTATTCTCAATATGAATAGAATTCGTATCCTATCTTTCCTACTTGCCTTACTTTTCGTAGCACCCGGGGTAAACGCCATAACGGTGGTCACCACGACCACCGTTCTCTGGGATCCCATCCAATACATCGGCGGGGAGAAGGTCGAGGCCGTCTACATCGCCGATCCGACCATCTGCCCCCACATGCAGGCGGACATCATCCCGAACCGCATCCAGTTGCAGAAGGAGTTCATTCGCGATGCCGACCTCTTCGTTGCCCACAACGGATCGGTCGATCAGTCCTACGTGATGCCGTATGTCGCCGATTTTATGACTGCCAACGACTACGGCACGGTGGAGTGGGTGACCTTGGAGAACCCCTCCATGATCTGGAACACCCCGTCGGGGGCGAGAAACCTCTCCCACGAGGTGGCGGGATGGCTGATTGCTGCGGATCCGGCAAACCGGACGTACTATGAAGCACGGCTGGATGATTACCTTGCGGAGATCGATGCTGCGGATCTCACCTCGGAGGAGCGGGAGGCGATCCCCGGGCAGGATGCCGTGGTGATGGTATGGCAGCAGGACGCAGCGGTCGGCTGGCTCGGGCTGAACCAGGTCTCGATCTTTGCACCGGAGTTCTACCAGGGTGGAAAATTCACCCCGCGGGTCGTCGTTGACGATATCCGCAATCATCCCGAAAAGTATCGGAACGTGAAGTACGTCATCGAGAACATGCAGTCGGGGGAGTTAGCAAAGGGCCTCGAGGAGGCGCTTCACGACAACGGGGTGCCTGCAGAGCGGGTCATCTTCACCAACTTCCCCAAGTCGCTCCCGGGCGTCGACTCGCTCCCCGACGTCATCCGCTACAACAAGGGTCTGGTCACACCGGTGCAGGCTGCGTCGGGAGAAGCGGCTGCACCGGCCGCGACTGCTGCTCCGCTGCCCGGAATCCTGGCCGTTGCGGCAATCCTTGGAGGCAGCTCTCTGCTGCTCACCCGCAGGCGGTAGGAGATCCTCTTACCGCTACCTTTTGATTACGGAGAAAACCATGGAACTACAGATTGAGATCACGAAAACCGGTGTATCGCCGTTCTGTGAAGAGAGTTGCAGTGCCGTCGCCATTACCGGGAGGGGAGCATCACGAACGTCGACCTGAACCCTATCGGGTACGTCTCTTCGCCGTATAAGAAGAAAGAGGATGCTCCACGGCAGGGCAGGCTGACCGACACCGAAGCGGAGATTGTCATCGACGAGCGATACCTCCCCGGCCTTTTCAGGGTTGAGGAGAAGAAACACCTCTTCGTGCTCTGCTGGTTTGACCGGTCCGACCGGACGGTGCTCCGTGTGACACCCCCGCACAAACCGGTGGAGCATGGTGTGTTTGCAACCCGTTCCCCCAACCGGCCGAATCCGATCAGCCTGTCGCTCGTCGATGTCATCAACATAACGGGCGGGACGATCCGGGTTCGGGGGCTGGAAGCCCTGGACGGGACGCCGGTTTTCGATATCAAACCCTACTCGGAAGAGATCGACCGCCCGACGTGATGGGATAGGGCCGTTTCGTTCCAGCATTTTTGCCCGGGGATCCCCCGGCTTGTTTTGAGACCTCCCGTTCCTGGGGAGCAATCTGAAAAATGAACCGGTTGTCACTTCAGCCCGATCAGCCGTGCCGAGTTGGCAATCACCGGAATTGAGGAAAGTTCATGCAGGAGCGCCCCGGTCACCGGCGTGAGGATGTTGAAAACGGTAAGGCACACGGCAAGGAGAAGAACTCCCACAGCAAAGATGAGGTTCTGCCGGATGGTCCGGAGGGTTTTTTGCGAGGTGCCGATGAGATGCGGGAGTTTGAGGAGCTCGTCCGATAACAGTACTATATCCGCGGTCTCTATGGCGACGTCCGTGCCGGCATTCCCCATTGCCACACCCACGTCGGCGGTCGCGAGTGCCGGGCCGTCGTTCACCCCGTCGCCATGCGCACCGGTCATCCAGGCGGAGAAACCGGTCGTCACGTTCCGGGAAGCATTGCGAACTGCGTACGCCTCCTCGAAAAAGACCCTCGTGCACCTGCTCTCGGTCACCGTCCCCACCCTCGTCGTCGTCGCGTTTCTCATCAACGCGGGCGCCTTCGACCGGCTTGCCGTGATGATGCAGGGCGCGGGAGCGGTCTTCCCCGTGCCCCCGGAGGGGTTCGCCATTATCGCGGCCCAGTTCGGCAGTTTTGTCGCGGGCGCGAGCGTCGCGTCCGCCCTGCTCGCCGCGGGGGATATGACCTGGCAGCAGATCATCCTCACCCTGCTCGTCGGCAACGTCCTTTCCAGCGTGACGCGGAGCATCCGCTGGCTCGGTTCTTCTTACGTCGCGATCTTCGGGATGCGGACGGGAACGGAGATTATGCTCGTCTCGACGATGCTCCGGAACGGGATCATGGTGTTGCTGGTCGCCGTGCTGGCGTACGGCCTGGGCTGGGGGTGAGGGAACGGCAGTATCCGCGGCTCACCGGCCCTGCACCCCCCGCACCGCCCATATCTCAGGTATATCCATCTCCCCGAGCAGTTCGACGATTGCCTGCATCTAGAGCTCCTGCCGGGTGCAGCTCGGGGATGTGCGGGGTTCGCTCCGCTACCTCCGCCGCCCCATCTCCCGCGTGGTCGGTGGCGACGTTGCGCAGGAAGTCTTCCTTTGGGAGTCCCCACCGGCAGTTGACTTGCAGTCGGACGAAGCCGGGGTTCTTCGGGTCCGGGAAGAGGACTGCCCGTGTCTCAAGGAGCGGGCTTGGTTTCCCACCGTTCGCTACGGCGAGACCAAGGAAGCGCCGCCACAGCCAGTCGCAGGCCACCGCCGGGCAGATCCGACAGTGGCGGTTCGATGGCGGCGTGCCGCCAGCGGCGGCAGAAGTTCAGAACGATGAGCATCCATTGCGTCTCTACGCCTGCACGTAAACCGGATGATCCCGGTCTCCTCCCCGGACCCAAATAACAACACTCATCTCTCTTCCACCTCAACCTCTCTTCAGGAGAAAAGACCGGATGTCCCCCGCCATCCTGTACCGCCAGTTGCCCGGAGAGGGTCTCGACGCATTCATCGCAGAGTTCCGGAGAGCTGCCGCCCGCGATCCGTTCGGCACCGTCTTCATCGTCCCGACCTCTCATCTTGCCCGGGATATCGTTCGCCGCCTCAGGGAAGAGGATGTCCCGGTCGTCGCCGACACAGTCACGACCCTCTCCGGGTTCGCCCGGAAGGTTTTTCTCGATTATGCGACGTCGGAGACGCTGATATCCCGAGCCGAGTCCCGGCTCATCCTCGCCCGCCTCCTCGACACCGGCAGGTACCCGCTTCTTTCCGGCACCGGGGCGGTCGACGAACTCGCGACCCTTTTTGAAGCCATCCTCATGCGGAAGGTCGATTACCCGGCTGCTCTCGACGATCTCGCGACCGCCAGATGCGTCGAGATTGCCCGCCTCTTCGATGCCTACCGCCGGTTCATCGACGAGCATGACCTCGTCGACGAGAGCACGCTCTTTGCCCGTGTGGTCCGGATGCTCTCCGACACGGGCTTGTTCCGGACGGTCTTCGTCTACGGCCTCTTCGAGCCGATGCCGCGGGTAGCCGGCAGTCATTACCTCCGCCCCCCCCGGACGGTCTTCGTCTACGGCCTCTTCGAGCCGATGCCGCTCGAACGCGACCTGCTTTTTACCCTGCGGGAATCTGCAGAAGAGTTTCATTACTCGATCCCTCACGCCAGAGATCCCGCGGTCTTTGTCGATGACGGCGAGTGGCTGCTCCCGGGTACGGTCATCTCCGGGGATGCCCCGGACACCCGCCGCTCACGCCTCGCCACCCTCTTCTCCCGGTCCGAACCCGCTGACTGCGGCGGCTGTGTTCGCCTCGCAGAACGGCGTGACCGTCTCGATGAGGTCCGGGCGATCGCACAGGAGATCCGCGACCTGCTCGCCGCCGGCGCGCGGCCGGGCGAGATCGCGGTCGCGTTTCCCGACTTAGCATCGGTGCTTCCCTACGTGGAGGAGGTCTTCCCCGACTTCGGGGTTCCGTACACCACGCCCGATGGCCGACCGCTCTCTGCATCCCCGTTCGTCAGGACTCTCTTCGCCGATCTCTCGACACTCGATGGGACGAAGACGATTGTCGATCATATTGCCGCCTATCGCTCGCTCCTCAAGCGGCGGCAGGCTCCGGCGATGCAGGAGGGGGGCGATCCTGTTCTCCACGATGAGAGAGCACGGGTTCTCGGGGAGTTCTTCGATCTTCTCGCGTCGTTCGAACGCCTCGCCCGGCTGTTGCCGGAAGAGAAGATGCCCGTTACGGAGTTCTCCTCTCTCTTTGCGCAACTTGCCGCCGGAACCCGGACGGGCTGTCGGCAAAACAGCGGCGGCGTCCGGGTGGTCGGCGTCCGGGAGGTTGCACACCTCTCCGTCCCCTACCTCTTTATCGGCAACCTCGTCGAGGGCACGATGCCGCGAACGACCACCTCGTCCCTGTTTGCCACCGATGCCGTGACCCGGTGCCCCGGGACGCGGTCGAGAGAGGATACCCTCCGGGAGGAGCGGTATTACTTCACCGCCGCCCTGCTCTCCGCGCGTTCCAGGGTCTACCTGAGTTACCCCGCGGCCGACGGCGCAACGCCGATGGTGCGCTCCGTGTTCGTGGACGCCGTTTGTGAAGCATTCTCCCCGGAGACGTGGGGGGACAGCGTTCTCCCGGACCCCGGGCTCACGACAGTCCGGCGGGCCGGTACCCCCATTGCACGGGGTGAGTCCGTCATTGAAACGCTCCGGACCCGGCTCGCTCTCGATCCCACGGCGAGCCCCGCCGCCGCGCAGGAGACTGCCCCGCCCTCTCCCCCGCTGCCGGACGATATTTCCGCAGCGGCCGTCCCGCCGGGCATTCCCCCAAACGGAGAGAGGGAGCGTGTCTACTCGGTGAGCGAGATCGAGGCGTACCTCTGTGGCCCGGCCGAGTCCCAGCTGCCGGGGTTCGCTGCCAAAGATGCGCTGACCCGGGATCTCGCCGTCCACGAGGTCTTCCGCGGCCGCGATCCTGCCGCGGTGCTGCGGCGGCAAGGGCTGGACCCCGCCCGGGCTCCGGAGTACCAGGAACTCTATGCCCGGTTCCTCTCCTCCCCCCTGATGCGGGGGATCGTCCGCGACCACCGTGAGGTGCCGTTTCTGGTGCGGGTGAACGGGATCGTGTTCAGGGGGGTCGTCGACCGGCTGGTGCAGCGGCTGAACGGCACCTGGATGCTCATCGTCTACAAAACCGGGACACCGGGGGATGCCGGGGATTATGCGATCCCGATGACGATCTACTCTCATGCCGCCGCCCAGATCCTCGGGAGTCCGGTCACGCCCTACCTCTACTTCGTCGATGCCGACCGCTGGGCGGAGATTGAGGTGGACGAGGAGCGGGTCTTCGCTGAGATTGGGCGGGCGGTCAGGGGGATTAAAGAGGGGAGTCTCTGACGGCGAAGGGGTGCAGTGATATGGGGGGGCTCTGCCCCCTTGTGCGATTGCATGGGGGCGAAGCCTCGCGACCGGAGCGAGCCGCACCACAGGCATCCCTGTCTATGGCCTCCGGTTCTCCGGGGCCTGCCGCTCAGTCGTAGAGACCGATCGCCAGGTAGTCGTCGTCCGAGAGTTCGTCCCAGAGTTCGAGGACGACTGAGCCGTCGTTCAAGACGTCGCCGGGGATGACCCAGTCGGAATCGACTTCCCTGACCTCTTCAACCCCGTCCGGGGTTCGGACAAGCACCTTCATCGCGGTATCCCTCGATATGGCCGGACCTGATGCCCGGGCATACTGCCGGCCTTACCAGGGAATGATCCCCGTCGGGCAAAAAGGTTCCCTGTCGCGCTGCGGCGTCCGGGGTGTTCGCCAGATCCCTTCTCTGTTCGGGGGCCAAGAATACCCGGGGTTTCTATGATATGACCTCTGCTCCCTTGCCGGAATCGCGTCGCACGGCCGTTCCGGCACGCTTTAATCCTCATCGATGCCAGCCTCCGGCATGAGTGAACTCTCGACAGGGCATGCCGGCACCCGACTTCTGCCTCCCGGACGCGGACGAAGAGGCGGTCTGCCTCGCGGAACTGCGGGGTGCCTATGTGGTCGTCTACTTTTACCCGAAGGACAACACTTCAGGGTGCACCCTCGAGGCCAGGTCCTTCTCCGACGCGATGGAGGCGTTCTCCCGCCGGAACACCCCGATCTTCGGGATCAGCCCGGACTCGACGAAGAGCCACAGGCGGTTCGCCGAGAAGCAGAACCTCTCCGTCCGTCTCCTCTCGGACCCCGACCACCGGGTGATCGAGGCCTACGGCGCCTGGGTTCCGAAGAAACTCTACGGGAAGGAGTACATGGGGGTCGAGCGGAGCACCTTCATCGTCGACCCCGAAGGGAAGGTTGCTGCCGTCTGGCGGAAGGTGAAGGTGAAGGGGCACGTGGACGAGGTCCTGGCGAAGCTCGAGAGCCTCACCACCGGAGTCTGACGGGTCGTCCTCCCCGTTCGGGGCAGGCGAGCTCGCAGGCGCGGCAGTGGTCGATCCGGCCTCTCCCTGCGGTCTTGTCGGTGTCCATCCGCGCCATGCATCGGTCCCGGCTGTACCTCCCGGTGGGGAAGGCGTCCATCGGGCAGACACGGGTGCAGGCCCCCTCGCAGCCGGCGCAGGGGTCTTCTCCTCCTGCGAGACCCGCATCCGGGCAGTTCAGGTCGGCCCAGACCGCCCGGAACCGGACTCTTGGCCCGTAGCCCGGGACGAGGACGAGGTTGTTCCTCCCCATCCGCCCGATCCCCGACATGCAGGCCGCATCTTTGAGGTAGATCCCGCCGTCACCGATCCGGTAGGGGATGAGGCGGGCCTGGAGTCCGTACTCTTCCTGCAGCCAGCGGGCGAGGCCTTTGCCGATCTCTCCGAGTATCCGGTCGCCGGGCGTCCCCCGGCCCGCCTCCCAGAGGTCGAGTTCGGGGTGCTCCGGGTCGTGGTGGAGGCCGAGGACGATGTAGGTCCCCCGGTCGTGTGATCCCGGGCGTTTTTCCGCGACCGCCGAGGGGCAGTCGACGAGATCTTTTGCCGCCACGGCGCCCGCTACGTCTGCGCCGAGTTCATGCGCCTTTCGGATGGCTGCCCCGATGATCTCCCGGTCGTCGGGCATTGGAGGGGGTATGGGGCTGGGGGGTGAAGAAGAGAACGGTTGTTCGGTATTCCAAATATGGCAGAAACCTGTAATCGGAACGACCGGGCAAACGATCCGATCGCGTCGGGCGTGGCGGGTGGTCTCCACCGTCTCCGACGTGGGGAGAGCGCGATCGATGATACAGATCCCTGATTGAAACGTTAAATGGAACGCAAAATCAAAAAGCGCCCCGGCCGGGATTTGAACCCGGGTCAAAAGCTCCGCAGGCTTTTAGGATATCCACTACCCTACCGGGACACGAGAATAAGTGCCTTTCCCCTAACAACTAGGTTCTCCAGGTTAAAAAGGATTGCTCACCAGACGGTGAGAACGCCATGGCAATGACTGCAGATGCCAAAATCCGGCCGGCAACACCCGTTCAACGATCTGCCCGGGGGCTACACGCCCCCTGCGCGCATCGTTACATGCACTTTCGCTTCGTTCCCGGCGAGTTCGATCAGGTAATCCCCGAACCTGCCCAGGTAGATCCGCTTATCGGTCGCCGTGCCGAAACCTTTCCCGAACCCGTCCTCGGCCACGATCTTGCCGGACTCTCGCTCCCTGACGGTCACCGTAAACCATGCATCCTCGCTCGGGTATTTCTGCGTGACGATTATATCCTTTTTGCTGCCGTAATCGCTTGTAGTGTGCTTCTCCCGCGTGATCATCTTCGGCTCCACGTCGAACTCGATGATAAGCGGGGGCGCGGTCAGGTTGAAGGAGTAAGTGTCCCTCTGGTGAGCGGGACTGAACTCTGTTGTCTTGTCGTAGAGCGTCACGTAGGGGTCCTGCGTCGGCTGGGTCTCCGTCGGTCTGCTGAGCGTGGGGCCGGCCATAGTGCTTGTTGCAGTCGGATACGGGGTTGCCGGGGTCAGGTATCCGGGATCGTCGTCCTCTCCACCCGTCTCTTCCGGGGAAAGGCTCCCGGACCAGCCAGGATCGTCGCCGACCGGCATCTCTGTGCACCCGGCGGATGCGAGAACCAAGATCATCACCGCAGCTGCAAAGACCGACTTATACACCTTGCTCATCGTAGAGGGATTATGCAGGGGGATATTTATGTTTTTACTCTTGGGAGTTCGATGAAATGTTTTACACGAGAGACCCCGGATCGTAGAAATATCCCTGACTTTTTCACGGCGCTGTTTCGGGGTACATGATCGAATCGGGAGACTGAACCCTCTATAAGACGCTTTTTGGAGCGGTTGATCGCAGTCCCGCGAAAATTCGTACGGAAGGATATCTTTTTATCTGACACTCGTGCCTCTCTCACCTGGCCGATGACGGTGCCGGAGAGACAGAACAGAGAGCCGATCGATCCCGGCCGCCCTATTCCGGACGGTATCGGTGGCTGTCGCGAGCATTAAACCCGACATGGGTTCCGGAATACGTTCAGGCGTTCCGGGTGCTTGCAGGCCTGTCCATCGTCGGCTTCGCATCACGGTTCTACAACCTCGCTGGCACCTCGCACTGGCTCGACGAGGCTATTATCTCGTCGCGAACCTGGCCGGGATCTTCGTTGCGTTTGCCCGGAACTATATGTGACCAGTCACTGCACGTGGGCAAAAGCATACTGAGACGGGTGCCCGAAGCGCAGGAGCACCCGTCCTTTGAGCAAAAAACGGTTTGCCGGTGACGGCGGCCTGAAGCCCCGGTCACCCTGAATACGCCCGGATAACCCCCCGGTAGACATCCACCGCCTTCTCGAGTTGCTCCACGCTGACCCGCTCGTCCACCGCGTGCAGCGTCGGGATCTCCCCCGGCCCGTACTCCACGACATCGAACCCCTCATTGCGGAGATACTTTGCGTCGCTTGCCGCCCATTGGAGAAACGGCGTTACCTTCCCGTAGACCCGCTCCACCTCGCGAGAGACCGTCCGGACGAGCCGGGCGTTCGGGGACGTCAGAGTCGGTTCAGCCACGTCCGTCTCGCGTATCACGGCATCCGGAGCGTGTTCGGCGATGCCTTTCCGGAGTTCGTCGAGTGAGCAGCCCCACGGCACCCGGATATCGAGTTCCATCCGGCACTGCTCCGCCACGATGTTCGCCTTCTCCCCACCTTCGATCCGACCCGGGTTGAACATCACCCTCGTGAGGATATTGTCGCCTCCCGCGATCCCGAAGACGTCGGAAAAGACCCGGGCGGACTGGTCGATAAGCGGCTGCAGGTCTTCGCCGACGGGGAACGGGCGGGCATGCACCTCCCGCAAATACCCGATCAGGTCAAACGCCGCCATGACGGCGCTCTTCCCGACCAGGGGATAGAGGGAACTATGGCCGGGCCTGCCGCGGAAGGAGAGATCGATCCGGTAGAGCCCTTTCTGGCCGACCGCAGGGCTGGTCTCCGGCGTCGGTTCGGCGATCAGGCATTCTCGGGGCCCGAGCAGATTCTGCGCAAGCAGCGACCGGATCCCGTACTCCCCGCCGGTCTCCTCGTCGCAGACGAAGGCGAACTGGACGTCCGGCTCCACCCCGCTCTCGATGAGGTCGCGGTAGGCGACAAGGAGGGCGGCGCAGCCCCCTTTCATGTCGGTGGATCCTCTCCCCCAGACGTAACCGTCGGCAACCTCCCCGCTATGGGGGTCGTGCGTCCAGTCGTCGGGGATGGCGGGGACGACGTCGACGTGGCCGCAGAGGAGGAGCCGGGAACCGGCCCCGGTCGTGACGAGGTTCTCCCGCCCGCCGGGATGAGAGATGATCCGGTTCTTCACCCCGAGGGAGTCGAGGAACTCCCCGATGAACGCGACGAGATCCGCCGTGCTCCCGGGGGGGTTCTCGCTCCTGATCCGGATGAGCGCAGAAGTGAGTCGGGCGACATCCATGGAGCGATCCCCTTATGCCGGCCTGCTCCGGACGTACTCGTCGAAGAGTCGGGCGAGCGACGAGGATTTATAGAGCAGTTTGATGAAGTTTGGGTCGAAGAACTCATCGATGAACGTCGAGAAGTAATCGGCCGGGATCGCCCTCTTGTCGTCGGGGTTGAGCACGATCCGGAAGCTCCGGTACTGGGCGGGGTCGTCGTTATCATAGACGCCGGTCCAGAGCATCGGGAGTTCCTCGTACTTCTCCGGCTGCTCCTTTTTGAGCCAGTTGACGAATCCGGGGAAGTGCACGCGGTCGCCGACTTTCTCCTCGTCCAGACGCCACCGCATATATTCCATGCTCATGATATTCCGTGGCGACATGGAGTTGTAGGCGAGGGCGCCGAGGGTGTAATCGATGTGGGCGAGGGCATCGGTGAAGTAGAAGTGCAGGACCGGATGGAAATCGGCGGGGCTCTCCAGGATCAGCGATTTGCTGTACAACTTCTGCATGACGCGGGCGTACTCGTTCATTTCCAGCATATTCTCCTATAGGGGAGGGAGTTACAAAAAGTATTCCTCGTGGGAACGCGTTCGGCCTGCAGGCCTGAACGGCGCTACGTAAAGAACGGCTTCCGCCTGCTGACGGCTTCTCTGAATGCGTCTTCGAGTTCCTTGCCGTGCTTCCCCCGGATATCGATCAGGTTGTCGCTCCGCAGAAGGCAGGGTTTGAGTTTCCCGTCCGAGGTCACGCGCAGGCGGTTGCAAAATGCGCAGAACTCCGTGTTGTGGAGCGGGCGCACCACCTCGACCTCGGCGCCGTCGAGGCAGTACTTCTTCCGGTGGTGCATCCGGCGGGTGACGACCCGTGTTGCCCGCTCGTTTAAGTCCTGCTCGACGCTGTCCACATCTCCGTGGAACTTGCACTCGTTGAACTCCATCAACTCGATGACCTGCAGGATGAGATCGGGTTTGTTCCGGACGAACGCCATGAAGTCGTCCACCTCATCCTCGTTGATCCCCTCAAGGAGCACCATGTTCAGCTTGACCGGGGTCAGTCCGACCTCGATCGCTGCATCGATCCCTGCAAGGACATCTCCGAGGATGTCCTTCCCTGTGATGGCCCGGTATCGCTCGGGACGGAGGGTGTCGAGGCTCACGTTCACCCGGGCAAGCCCGGCCTCTTTGAGTTCCGCAGCCTTTTTTGCGAGGAGCGTCCCGTTCGTTGTCAGGGAGGATTCGACGCCCGGCGGCACGGAGCGGATGATATCGACGAGGTCACGGCGGAGCAGAGGCTCCCCGCCGGTGAACTTGATGCTTTTCACGCCGAACTGCACGCCCACCCGCATCAACTCGGCGATGTCCTCGGCACTCATCTGCTCCTCGGGGTTCACCTCGCCCTCGGCGTGGCAGTAGATGCACCGCAGGTTGCACCGCTGGGTGAGGCTGATCCTGAGGTTGGTTACGGTTCGGTTATAGGGGTCCTTCAGCACCATCGCATGTTCCCTTGAAGTTCTTTGCAATAATGTAGGTCTCGGCACTCCCTTTCCGCGACGCCTTCGTCCTGTAGCCCCGGACGGAATAGAAATGCTTCCTCACCTCGGCAATCAATTCACCGAAGAGCTCCCCCTGGAACGACTTGAGCACCATATTGCCGCCGGGTTTCAGGATCGTGCAGGCAAACGCCAGTGCGTCCTCCCCGAGCCCGATTGCACGGGCCTGGTCGTAACTCTTCTGGCCGGAGAGTTTCGGCGAGGCGTCGGAGACCACGACGTTGACGACGCCGCCGGCCTCCTCGCGGATACGTTCCTGGACGAGAGGGTCGGTGAAGTCCCCGACGATGGTGGTGACACCTTCCATGGGCGCGATGGGATTGAGATCCACGCCGATGACCCTGCCGTCGGTCAGGTCGCGAAGCACCTGCAGCCAGCTGCCCGGCGCCGCTCCGAGGTCGACGATGTTGTCGCCGGGCCTGATGATGCCGTTTCGCTGCTGGATCTCCAGCAGCTTGTAGGCTGCACGTGCCCGGTATCCCGCTTTTATCGCCTTTCGATAGACGCTGTCTTTAGTCCACTGAGAACCCATTGGGAGTTACCCTCCACCTGAGGTCGACGGATGGTTGCCCGCACCGCCGGCACAATCAAGAAGATTATGTATAGTATTCGATGCTGTTAAACATCAATGATACGGTTCCGGAGTACGGGCGATCGGTCTCTGCCGCGACTGCTTCCGCGACCTGCGGCATGAGCCATTTGCCGATTTCGATCGTAAAGCACTATAATGAACAGGGTGATTATATACTTTCAACGAGAGTTTAATAAGGGGTCACAATGTTAAAGGCAACGATTGACGCAGAAATATTTCGGGAATCCGTCGACG